>NZ_JBIVXL010000018.1:0-91399 GCF_044769225.1 Paenarthrobacter sp. NPDC090522 | reverse complement strand
AAACCCGCCAGAAGTGTCTACGAGGTCCTGAGACACACTGTCCACGAAGTCATGAGACACAAGTGTCCATTAAGTCATGAGACTCCACACGCGTTATGGCAGCTCAAAACGCGCACAAATGCGACTCAGTTGGGGGAGGGGTGGGGATTAGACGGCATGCCGGCACCCCGGCGCAACACCGGCGGTGAGGTCCACGTCACATTTCCGAATCCAGCCCCACTCTGTTGAATGACAAAATTGTAAGCGCTTACACTTTTGGCTGCGGCGCTCCCCAATCGCCGCCACCACAGGGTGAACTCGAGCATGGAAAGGGTTGAGGCCGTGTTGCATGGTTAGGACGCACCGGGCGACGATCCAGGACGTTGCCCTCCTCTCCGGATTGTCCATATGCACCGTCTCCAGGGCGCTCCGGAACCTCCCCAACGTTTCAGAAAAGGCCCAGCGGCAAGTGTCGGACGCCGCCAGCAAACTGGGTTACAAGGCCTCGGCCGCGGCAGCCCGCCTGGCCGGCGGCCGCACCGGCTCGGTGGCGATCATCGCCCCCACCGCCACCACCTGGTTCTTCGCCCAAGCCGTGGAAGCGGCCGAGGAAGTGTTCGGCGACAGCGGCTACGACACCGTGCTGATCAGCCTGCGCAACAAGAAAAGCGTGAAGCAGCAGGTCTTCGGCAACCTGGAGCAATTGGCCCAGAGGGTGGATGGGCTGCTGCTGCTCAATGTTGACCTGGACCCCAGCGAAGTGGAAGCATTGGACGCTTCCGGTTTGGCGGTAGCCAGCGTGAGCATGCGGAATGTTCCGTGGGACAATGTTGGTATCGATGACGAACATGCGGCGTGGCGGGCCACCTCCCACCTGCTGGAGTTGGGGCATTGGGACTTGGCTGTCCTTGCGGGCAATGAGCCCGTTGTGAAGGACATTCCCCGCTTCCAAGGCTTCAGCCGTGCACTTGATGAACACCACCTCACCGTCCACCCGGACCAGGTGGTGGGCTGCGAGCCCAGCATCGACGACGGCCGCCGGGCAATGACCGAACTCATGGCCCGCGGTGGAAAGCCCACTGCGGTGTTCGCCCATTGTGACGAGGCGGCGTTCGGTGCGCTCATGGCGTTGCGCGAACACGGCCTGGCCGCGCCAAAGAACATGTCCGTGATCGGCATCGATGACCATCCCATGAGCTGGTTCCTTGGTTTGAGTACCGTGGCCCAGCCCGTAGCGGACCAGGGTGCCTTCGCGGCGAACCTGCTCTGCGAACGACTCGTGAATACCGAAACCCCCAACCCACCCGCCAACCACCTGCTCGATACCAAGCTCATCGAACGCAAGACCACGCGTCACAAGCGCTGAACGGAACAATGCACATGACTGACCTTCGTACTGCCTGGACGGGCGCTTCGGCGCTCCTTTTCGACCTCGACGGCGTGCTGACGCCCACTGCCGTGGTGCACGAGCAAGCGTGGCAGGAACTGTTCGACGGCTACCTCGCGGAACAGAACCACCCCGAGGGCTATCAGGAGAGCGACTACTTCGACCACATCGATGGCAAGCCGCGCTTCGATGGCGTGCGGGACTTCCTGACCTCCCGCGGCATCACCCTGCCCGAGGGGCCGACGGATGATGCCCCCACCAACCAGACGGTGCAGGGCCTGGGGAACCGGAAGAACGGCATCTTCAACGAGATCGTGGACACCCGCGGCGTGGAGCCGTACCCGGGCTCGGTGAAGTTCATCAACGCGGCCCTGGAGCAAGGCCTCCACGTTGCCGTTGTTTCCTCGTCCCGCAACGCTCCCGCGGTCCTAAAGGCCGCCGGACTGGACCACCACTTCGAGGTGGTGGTGGACGGGCAGGTGGCTGCCGCCGTCGGGCTTCCCGGAAAGCCGGACCCCGCAACGTTCACCTATGCGGCCTCGCTGCTGGGCGTCCCCACGGAGGAATGCATTGTGGTTGAGGACGCCGTGTCCGGTGTCCAGGCCGGAAGCGCGGGAAATTTCCAGGCCGTGATCGGCGTGGACCGCGGCGCCGGCCGCCAAACCCTTCTTGACGCCGGTGCGACGCTGGTAGTCGAAGACCTCAACGACCTTCTCTGACCCGACTTTTTCAAAGGACTTCATCAGCCCATGGCACTCATCAGCTCTGACCGGCTGCGCTTCCCCTGCGAGCCTTGGAAACTTGTGGAAAACATCCACGTCCCTGGCGACGAGGGAACCTTGGAAACCCTCTTCGCGCTGGGCAATGGCCACCTTGGCATCCGTGGCTCGCACTCGACTCCCGGCGACGGCGAACTCCCGGGCACCTTCATTAACGGTTTTCATGAGATCTGGGACATCAAGCACGCCGAAAATGCCTACGGATTCGCCCGTACCGGCCAGCGGATCGTGTATGTCCCTGACGCCAACAATTTCTCCATCTGGATCGACGGCGAGGCCCTGAGCCTGGCAGAGTCGACGGTCCTGGACTACCACCGGAGCATCGACTTTGCCACCGGCGTGTACGAGGAAACCACCACGTGGGCCTGCCGTTCCGGTGCCACGGTCACCACGGTGGAGCGCCGCGCGGTGGGCTTCGATTCCCGCGGCTGCCTTGGCCTGGAGCTGTCCGTGAGCGCGGACCGTGACGTGTCAGCGGACATCAGCTCCGCCGTCGTCAACCGCCAGGACCAGCCTGTGGAGGACCACTCGGTCCACGACCCCCGGCGTTCCGGCCGCCACGCCGGGCGGGTGCTCCTGCCGTTGCACCTGCAGGGCGCCGATGGTTCGCTCCGCCTCGCCTGGGAAACTTCGGAATCACGCCAGCGCGTGGCCATGGCAGTGGACCACTGGATTTCGTACGAGGGGCAGCCGTTCGAGACTGCCGTGGCGGAAGACGAGTCATCCGTCCGCTATGTGCTGGCCATCAACGCCGGTGAGCCGTTCCGGCTGGAAAAAGCAGTCAGCTACATGGTGGCCGGATCCGCGGGTGACGCAGAGGACCGCGGCGAGAGCCTGGTTGCCGAAGCCGAAGCCAACCTGGTTCCGTTCAACGAGATCCTGGCCCAGAGCCTTGCCCACTACAACACGTACTGGACCACGGCAGACGTTTCGATCGGCGGGCAGCCCGAACTGCAGCAGGCGGTTCGCTGGGCCATGTTCCAGCTGGCACAGGCCACGGCCCGCGCCGGTGTTGCGGGTATTCCGGCCAAGGGTGTCAGCGGATCCGGCTACGAGGGCCACTACTTCTGGGACCAGGAGGTCTACCTCCTGCCGTACCTGACGTACACCAACCCGGATGGTGCCCGGAAGGTCCTGGAGTCCCGCCACGCCATGCTGCCGGACGCCCGCGTGCGGGCCAAGGAACTGAGCGTGGACGGTGCCCTGTTCCCGTGGCGGACCATCAACGGACTGGAAGCCAGTGCCTACTACGCTGCCGGAACCGCGCAGTTCCACATCGCCGCGGCCATCGCCTTCGCAGCAACCCGGTACCGTTGGGCCAGTGCCGATGCGGGATTCGAGTCCGAGGTGGGCGCGGACCTGCTGATCGAGACGGCGCGGATGTGGGCCTCCTTGGGCTTCTTTGGCAAGGACGGCATGTTCCACATCCACGGCGTCACCGGCCCGGATGAGTACACGGCCGTGGTTAACGACAACCTGTACACCAACGTCATGGCGCGCTTTAACCTGCGGGCTGCAGCGGCGCTGGAGAACGAGGGCATCGCCGATACAGAGCGCATGGTGTGGCGCCAGGCGGCCGAACGCATGTCCCTGCCCTACGACCCCCACCTTGAGGTCTTCAGCCAGGACAACGACTTCATGACCCTGGAGCCGTGGGACTGGAACACTCCCCAGTCCAAGTACCCGTTGCTGCTGAACTTCCACCCGCTGGTGATCTACCGGCACCAGGTCCTCAAGCAGGCCGATACCGTGCTGGCGATGTTCCTCCAGTGGCAGGACTTCTCCGCGGAGGAGAAGCAGCGCGCCTTCGACTTCTACGATCCCATTACCACCGGCGACTCAACCCTGTCCGCCTGCGTGCAGGGCATCATGGCAGCCGAGATCGGCTACGGCGAACTCGCGCTGAAGCACTTCACCGAGGCATTGTTCATCGACCTGGACAACTCGCACGGCAACACGATCGACGGTGTCCACATCGCCTCCACCGGCGGGATCTGGAGTTCCCTGGTGTGCGGCTTCGCGGGCATGCGGGACCAAGGCGACGTGCTGCGCTTCGATCCGCGGCTGCCCTCCGAATGGGAAGACCTGGCGTTCCGGCTGAAGGTCCAGGGGCGGTTGCTGTCCGTGGAGCTCTCCCAGGGATCCATGGCGCTTGGTCTGGTCGAAGCGGCCGGATACAGCAATGAGCCGCTCCGTGTACAGGTCCGGGACCACGGCGTCACGGTCGGCCCGAGCACGGTAACGGTGCCGCTTGAGGCGGTACCGGTGCCTCCGGCGTCGGTCTTCCCGAGTTCGTTCCCGACGGCGGGACTTCCGATCGTGGGTGCGTGACCGCTAGCTGGCGCTGGCTGTGTGGTCCTCTACCAGGCCGCTCGCTGCGATTTCACGCAGGGAGTAGATGCCCTTCGCGGCAGTTTCCTTGTCCTGGAAGCACATGGACAGCGCCAGTTCGGTGCCGTTTGCGTCCACGAGCCGTACACGGCAGTCGCCGCCGGCGGCATCAATGAGTTCAAAGTGCCCGGACATTACTTTGCGCTCCTCTCTCCGACAACCGGTTTCTCCGGCTTCGGTGAGGTGGGCGGTTTCACCGGAGCCAGGGGGCGGCCGCCTGCGGGGTGGGCCGCCTTGGCGGCTTCCCTGCGGTTGTTCAGCTCCGATGTGATGAGGTCCAGGAGGGCCTGGGCCGGTTCGGACAAGTGGTGCGTGTCCGGGGACCCAAGTTGGTCGCAATGGACCAGGACGTGGCGGATGCGTTCCAGCTCCCGCGTAGGCACCAGCGGCCAGCGCCGGAACAACTGCCGGACGGCGATGGCGCCAAGGAGAGCGTCCGGTTTGTTGGGCAGGTCATGCGGCCTCGATGCTCCTCGTCGAGCGATCGGGGCAGCGAACGGCGCTACGCCATGGGTATACGTGGTTTTGACTGAATTGGGGGCCATGCGGACCTCCCCGGAGTAGAGCGAAGGAAGCCGGCTGCGTGACTGTAAAAGCAGCTTACAGAATGTGAGTTATGTCATGTCAATCATTACGTGCCGAATTCGTCAAGCGAGTTTAGAATAAGCAGCTTGCTGATCAATTCCAGTGGTCAGTCCTCGAAATGTGCCGGTGCCGTGTGCGGCTGCCCGGCCATCCGATTAACGATCTCCTGGGCGATGTCCCGCAGCTTGCGGTTCCGGTCACTGGACGCCCGGCGGAGGATGTCGAAGGCTTCGTCGTGCGAGCACCGGTTTTGCGCCATGATCATCCCGCACGCGAGGTCGATCACGGTCCGGCTCTCCATGGCGGCCTTGAGGTCATCGCCGCGCTGGTCCGCAGCCGCGATCCGAACCGCCAGCCGCAGTGCCTTACTGGACATGGTGACGAACCGGACAGCGTCATCCACGGTCTTCTTGGTGAACAGCCCGGGCTCGGCGGCGAAGAAGTTCAGGACGGCCGCCGATTCGTCGCCCAGGTCCATGGGAACGCCCAGTGCGCTGCTGATGCCCGCGGCCAGCAAAGCCTCCGAATAGTCCGGCCAGCGCGGATCAGTCGCGGCGTCCTCCAGGATCTTGGGGACGCCACTGTCCAACGCGTCAACGCAAGGGCCCTCCCCGAGGCTTTGTTCGATCCGGTCCAGGACGACGGCCCGCTCACTGCTGCCGCCGATGGTTGCCGTGCGTTTCCGGCGCCGCAACGTCACGGCGCACTCGATGTGAACGCCGGTGGCCTGGCTCATCATGTCGGCGGAGAAGCCCGTGAGCCCGCCCAGGAACTCCTTGATGTCTTCGGTGCCGGCGATAAGGTCCACCAACCGTTCGAAGTCCTCGGCCTTATCTTCAGCAGTCATGGCTTCCAATGTAGAAGCATGGCGCGGCGCTAACAAGCACGCCGGTCAACCGCGCCCACCGCGCACCCGCACCGGCGCCGCCGTCGTTCGCGTCCGGACGATTACCGCGGCTCCCAGTACCGCAACCGCCGCCACGGCCGCGGCGATGGCTGTGGGCGTCGACTGGGGTGCGTCGGCACTGCGGCCCACCGTGATCCAGGCGAGCCCCCAGGCGATGGCGGCTGCCAACGCAAGCCGGCCATGGCCTTTGACCGCCAGGGCAATGCCGACGACGGCGACTACCGCCAGGACCGCTACGGACCACACATCCGGACGCAGCCCGAATCCTGAGAAACCCGCTGCCTTCAACGCCGCGGCAATGTTGGCACACACGGCCACGCTGGTCCATCCGAGGTAGAGGCCCAGCGTGCCATCGACCACCACGGCCTCCACCCAGGACGAGGCCCGGCTCCGGCTGTAGCGGAGGAAGGCCATCACCAGCACTGCGAGCAGGGCAACAATGACCACGACGCTCACCGGGAGCCAGCCGGCCTGCACCGACAGGATCCACGCCGCGTTCAGGAGCATGGACCCCGCCACCACCCAGCCGAGGGAACGCTGCCGAGGGTTGCTTCGCTGCGATGGCAGCCATTGCCACACCGTGAAGGCCACCAATCCCGTGTACACCACCGACCAGATGGAGAACGCCGGCGTTGCCGGGGCCAGGAGGGTGGAGTCTGCGCTGAGCGCTCCACCTGCGGCCTGTGCGATGGGCGTGCCACCGAACACGCCTACCCCGATCATGGAGCCGACGATGCAGACCACCAGGCTCACGGTCACCAAAATTTGGCGTACAAAATCCGAGTTTTTCGTTTTCACGTGCAGAGCCTCTTTCCTTGAGGGACCTCTCCGGACTTACTATCAGATGCTAGGTAAACGAGCTTCATGTTTTGCGAAGGACTGTTGGATGGACGCAGACGGCCACGCCAAGGGCTATTGGTACGGGAAGGACCCGGGACAGAAGGAACTCGCCGTTGGCGTCCTGAATGCCCTCCGGGACTACCGGGTGTCCGAACAAGCCATGCGCAAACGGACCCGGTCCTCCATGCTGATGGGTGAAAAGGACCTGTTGGCGCTTCGGTACCTGTTTGAGGCCGAGGCCGATGGCCGCGTGATGAAGCCGAAGGACCTCGGTGACCGGCTGGGCATAACCTCGGCATCCATGACCACGCTGATCGACCGGCTGGTTGATTCCGGGCACATCCGGCGGGAGCCGCATCCCACGGACCGCCGGGCGCTGATCCTGCGGCCAACGCCGTCGTCCGACCAGGAAGTCCGGCACACCTTGGGCGCCATGCACCGGCGCATGCTGGATGTTGCGAGCGGACTGGACCAGGACCAGGCACACGTGGTGATGGATTTCCTCCGGCACATGAGCGAGGCCCTGGACACGATCGACCACGAACCCGCCGACGGCCACGAACCATCATGAGCTGAGGCTCCACTGCAGGATCAGGATCAGCGTCACCAGGAATCCTGAACCGTAGTTGAGCCAGATGAAGCGGCGCCAGGCCTTGTTGGTGCGTGCCGCCGTCGTATCCGTGACGTTCCACCAGGGCGCACAATTGGCCACGTACGGCAGGGCCACCACGGCCGCGAGCGGCCCGGGCCACGGCGTCGCCAGCATCGCGAGTCCAGCCAGCAGCCACAGCACGACGGCGAGCCGCACCGTGGCGCGGGCGCCGATCACCGTGGCGATGGACCCGATGCCGGCCTGACGGTCCGGAACGATGTCCTGCACCGCACCGAACGCATGCGCCGCCATGCCCCAGACGAAGAACGCGGCCAGCAGGATCAGAAGGCCCGCGGTTACGTCCGCCCCGGCCAGCGCCAAGCCCACGACGGCGGGACTGACGAAGTGGGTACTGGACGTCATGGAGTCCACCAGCGGGCGTTCCTTGAAGCGCAGTCCGGCCACGGAGTAAGCCACCACGGCGAAGGCGCTCACCGCGAGGCTGATCCACGCGGCCGGCCCACCGGCGAAGGCCAGGACCACCAGGAAGGGCACGTTGGTGATGACGGCCAGCCACAGCATGGGCCGGTGCAGCCGGGGTGGCAGGAGGGCGCCTTCGATGCCGCCCTTGCGGGGATTCTGCAGGTCCGAGGCGTAGTCGAACACGTCGTTGATTCCATACATGGCCAGGTTGTAGGGGATCAGGAAATAGAACGTGCCCACTACGAGCACCCAGTCGATCTCCCGGGTGGTCAGCAGCATGGCCGCGGCAAAGGGGTAGGCCGTGTTGATCCAGCTCACGGGACGTGAGGCAAGGATGGCCTGGGAAAGCAGTCCGGCGGGACGGGATCCGGAGGGGTCCGGGGGGTTGGGGCGCACGGAGTCGCGGGCACCTTCCGGGGTGGCCGCGTCCGTCTGGGCAGCCGTGCGGCGCGTCAACCACAGCCAGAGCCCGGGCAGCAGCAGGACGGCGGCCAGGGGATAGGCGAAGTCCTCCAATGGTGCCAGGCCGATCTTCGCGCCGAGGAGATGGGCTTCGTCGTAGTGGAACAGCTCCATGCCGATCATCACGGAATCGAACACCGCCGTGAGGACCGCGAGGGCAGCAAAGGCCAGCCCGACGGCCCGCCAATGCGCTGCAGAGGGCCCCTTGGCGGTGCCGTCCCGCTCTGCGTCCCCACGTTGGGTGCCGCCAGCCGCTATGGCGGGTGCCGCCGTCGTGCTCCTGGCAAAAGCCGCACCGGCAACAGCCGCGGCACCCACGAACGCCAGGGCGAGCCAGAAGTAGGTCATGCGTTCTCCCGCTCCCGTGCGGAGCTGCCCGGAGTTGCCTGCACCAGCGCCCGCCTCTCGAGGATCCGTCGGGCACCCGTGTACAGGACCATGGTGCAGAGAACCAGGAACAGCAGGAACACGGGCTCTTCGAGGGGGAGTTCGGGCGCCAGCAGGATCCCCGTGGCTATGGCCCCTTCGCCACGCAGGAAGATGCCCAGGCCGATTCCCGCCAGGTCCCAGCCGAGGAGGAACACCAGCCCGACGGCGGTGACGATCGCCGCTGCCTTGGCGTCGTGCCAGAAGAAGAGCCGGAACCGGTGGTCAAGGAGCAGCATGCATCCGATGCCGGCGAGCAGCGCTGCCAGGTATACGAAGCCCATCAACCCACCGTCCTGCGGGTGGTGCTGCGGTGGCGCACGGGGCTCGGCCCGGCGCTGTGGTCGCCACGGATCCGTTTCAGGACCAGCTCGGCGCTGATCAGGCACATCGGCACACCGACCCCGGGGGCCGTGGTGGCCCCAGCGTAGTACAAACCATCTACCTTCTTGGAGGCATTCTGCGCCCGGAACATGGCGCTCTGGCCCAGGGTGTGCGCCGGTCCCAGCATGCCTCCCCGCCAGGAGTTGTAGTCCCGCGCAAAGTCCGCCGGGCCAATCGTGTGACGGACAACGATGCGCTCGCGGAGGTCCGGAATGTCCGCCCAGCCGGCGATCTGGTCAATGGCGGCGTCGGCGATGTCCTCGATCCGCGAGTCTCCCGTGCCCTCCGCCCCGCCTGAACCCAACGATGGATCGGCCGGGACGGGTACCAGGACGAACAGGTTCTCGTGGCCGCCGGGTGCCACGCCGGAGTCCGTTGCGCTCGGCTTGCAGACATAGATCGACGCCGGATCGGGAATCCGCGAAGGCTTGCCGAAGATCGCTTCGAAGTTGGCTTGCCAATCACGTGTGAAAAACAGTGAATGGTGCGGCAATTCGGGGAGCTGGCCGCGGACTCCCAGCATCACCAGTACCGCTCCTGGACCGCTCGTCCGGCGCTGCCACCACGAACGGGGGTAGCTGCGGTCCGTGATGTCCAGGAGTTGCGTTTCCGTGTGATGCAGGTCCGCCCCCGAAACGACGGTGTCTGCCACGCTGAAATGCTCCGCTCCGCTTGCGTCCCGCCATTTGACGCCCGTGACCTCGCGGGAGCGCTTGCTGCGGAACGGTGCCGGACCCTGGAAATGGCCGTGTGGCGTGAAGCGATCCTGGGCCTTGGGTTGGGCCTGCCTGGTGGCGATACGCAGCACCTGGGCATCGGTGTGGATCCGGACCCCTGCCTCCACGGCCAAGGCTTCAAGGCGTTGGACGAGTTCCCAGAATCCACCCACCGGATACTGCACCCCATCGCCCAGGTCCAGGGCGCTCATGAGGTGGTACATGGCGGGTGCATCGGCGGGATTGGTCCCCAGGAACACTGCCGGATAGCCCAGTACCTGGCGCAGCACGGGATGCTGGAAGCGCTGCGCGATGAACTTCTCCAAGGGCGTGGCCAACAAACGGGCCAGTTCGGGGAGCCCCCGGAGCACTTCGGGCTGCAGGAGTGCCTTGAGCCGGGTGAACGGGTTGTAGAGGAAATACCGTTCGGCCATGTCTGAGGTGTGCCGGGCGGAGTCCAGATACGCCTTCAGTTGCTTGGCGCTACCGGGTTCAAGCCGTTCGAACGCGTCCCGGACCTGATCGCTGCCCAAGGGGACGGTTACCGGCTCGGGCCGGGTGCCGGCGTCGTCCGGTTCGCTGAAGACACGGTAGGCGGGACTCAGCGTGCGCAGGTCCAGCTGTTCTTCCGTGCTGGTTCCAAGCAGCTCGAAGAAGTGGTCGAAGACGCGCGGCATGAGGTACCAGGACGGGCCGGTGTCGAAGCGGAAGCCGTCCCGTTCCAGCGTTCCCGCGCGGCCTCCCACCCGCGGAAGCCGTTCAAGGAGCTGGACCTCGTGGCCTTCGTGGGCAAGAAGTGCGGCGGTGGCAAGCCCAGCAATGCCACCGCCGATCACTACTGTCCTGGTCATCCGCGGGGTTCCAACCAGGTTGCGGCGACCGCCCGGGCGGCCAGTCCGGCTTTGAAGACATCGGGCACGCGGACCCGTGACTCGTAGAGTTCGGCAACGGATGTCCGCTCGATCCGCCGGGTCAAGGCTGCGAAGAGTGCCAGGGCGCTCCGGACGGCGGCCCTGGCATCGTGGGGGAGGAGCGGGATGACGGCGTTGGCATCGGCCAGCTGGGTGTGGATGGTTTTCACCCATTCGGCACGGTCCGCGTCTTCGAGGTGGTCCGCGGTGCCGAGGTAGCTGCGGCCCAGGCGTGTGGTGTCGTCGGAGAGGTCGCGCAGGAAGTTGATGTTCTGGAAAGCAGCCCCCAGCCGTCCGGCGCCGTACTCCAAGGCCGCAGCGTCGGCGTCGTCCATGGCCTGGCCCCGCACGAAGACCTTGAGGCACATCAGTCCCACCACCTCGGCCGAACCGTAGACGTAACCCTGGTGGGCGGCGGCGTCGAAGCGGAGCGGTGCGGCCGGGGCCGAGTCCTGGTTGCCCAAGTCAGTGCGCATGGAAGCGAAGAACGGGTCCACCAGGGTCTCATCGATTCCCGCCACCCGGGCAGTCTGTGCGAAGGCGTGGATGATGAGGTCGCTGCTGTACCCGATCTTCAGCGCCCGGTGGGTTTCGTCCACAAAGTGGTCCAGGGCCTCGCATTGCTGCTCACGGCTCAGTCCGGCCTCGGCGGTGACGCCGTCCACCAGCTCGTCGGCCACGCGGACCAGGGCGTAGATATTGCGGACGTGCTGGCGATGCCGCGGACCCAGGAGGCGCGTGGCCAGGCCGAAGGACGTGGAGTACGCCGCGATGACCTGGTTGGCGGCGCGTTCGGCGGTGCGGGTGAACTGGCTGAAGGAGGTGTCCACGTCAAGGCTCATGATTGGCGTCCTTCGAGTTGTCCGGCGAGCTCCAGCAGCACATCGCGGGCTCCGCCGGGGATGCCTGCGCTGGAGATGGCCTTGCGGAATTCATTCGTTTGCTGGTCGATGTGGCCTTGGACGAAGGTTTCCGCCCCGCACCCGGACAGTTGCTCCCGGACTCGTTCGGCGTCGCGGCCGCCCAGGTCCGCGCGGCCAAACCATGGTTCGATCCCGGCCCACGCGCTTGTCTTCCGCGCGTAGGCGATGATCGCCGTTTGCTTGCCTTCGCGGAGGTCGGAAAAAGGATCCTTGCCGTGCTGGCGCGGATCCCCGAAGGTGGACAGGAGATCGTCCTGGAGTTGGAACGCCAGGCCCAGGTGGCGGCCCGCCGCCGCCAAAGTGGACTCGGTGGAAGGCTCGACGCCGGCAAGCGTCGCCGCGGCGCGCAGGGGCAGTTCGAACGTGTACGTCGCAGTTTTGTAGCCGCACATGGTCAGGATGGTTTCGAGCTCGGGGGCGACGATGCCGTCTCCAAGGCCCACATCGAGCTGTTCTCCGGCCACTGTCTCATTGATGGTGTGTTCCAGCAGGTCCAGGAGCCTGATCCGGATTTCCTGCGGCAGTTCTGCGCGGGCAAACGCCTGGTGGGTCGCGGCGAGCAGCATATCGCCCATCAGGATGCCGCCCGTCTGTGCCCAATGCAGGGCGCTGTCCGGACGGCCGGCGTCGGGCCTTTCCCCGGACGGCGGCAGTTGGCCGGCCTCTGCAAGGAGGGACCCGATCAGGTTGGGGCGTCCCCGGCGCACGAGGTCGCCGTCGATGACATCGTCGTGCAGCAGGAAGGCGTAGTGCAGGAGTTCGATGGCGGCGGCGATGGAGATGGCAGTGCCGCGGTCCCGGGCGTTTGCTTCCGTCAGCGAGTCGTAGGTCTCCACGAGCAGCAGGGGGCGGACGAACTTTCCGCCGAGCACGTTCTCCCCGGCGATCTGCCACAGCCGGTGGAATTCGGGGCCGTACCGGACAGCGGTCTTGGTCCGCTCGCCAATGAGCGTGGACAGTTCGCCCTCGATGGCCGAGCAGAGATGTGGCCTGGCCCGGACCATGTTCGGCATGGTGGTCATGCCGAGACTCCCAGGGTGAGGCCCTTCGCCTCAAGGAGTTGGGGGAACTGCAAGGCGAGCCATGGGCTGAACGCGCTGGCTGTGTGTTCGAGTGCTCCAGACAAGAGATCCGGCGAGACCCACACCCAGTCCGCCACCTCCGTGGGGTTGGGCTGGAGTTCACCATGGATCTGTGCAACGTAGACGGGGCAGAGTTCGTTTTCCACTACGCCCGTAGGGTCAACCGCCCTGTAGCGGAAGTCCGGGAGGGCCAGTTCCAGGCGGGTGATGTCTGTCCCCAGTTCGAAGCGCGCCCGCCGCATGACCGCTTCCTCCGGATCTTCACCCGGGCCGGGGTGTCCGCAGAAGCTGTTGGTCCACACGCCGGGCCAGGTCTTCTTTTCCGGGGAGCGGCGGGTCAGGAGCAGCTCGCCGGCGCGGTTCATGAGGTAGCAGGAGAAGGCGAGGTGCAAGGGCGTGTCCTCTGTGTGCACCCGGGATTTGAGGGCTTCCCCGATGGGCGTGCCGGCATCGTCCAGGAGGACAACCATCTCTGCGGTGTTCATGGTGAGCCTTCCTCCAACGCGAGTATTGCTAGACAAGCTAGAAAAAAGACTACCATGTAGGCAGTTAGGTGTAACATACTTTCATGCTCAAAAAGGGAGAAGTTGACGCAGCGTCCTCCTCCCGTCTCTACGACATGGAAGCCAACGATCCGTTGCAGCAACTTGTGGACAGGAGTGGGCTCAGCGACGCCGACCTGCGGCAGATCAACCAACTGATGGCCGCCATGGGCCGGCTGCGCGACGCGGAAGAGCGTTTGTCGGAGGCCTCGCTGAAGTACATGAAGCTCAACCCCTCGGACATGCGGGCGCTCCACTACCTCATCGTCTCCGCTAACAGCGGCATCATCGCCACCCCGGGCGCCATCGCCGCCCAGTTGCAGATATCGACGGCGTCCACCACCAAGTTGCTGGACCGCCTGGAACGCGCGGGCCATGTCACCCGGCAGCCGCATCCCTCCGACCGGCGGGCGCTGGCCATCGCCATCACGCCGGAAACCCATGAGGCTGCCATGCAAACCGTGGGTAGGCAGCACGCCCGGCGCTTCCTGGCCGCCGCGCGCCTGACGCCGACCGAAAGGGACGTGGTGATGCATTTCCTGGATGACATGGCCGAGGAAATCTCAGTGGATAAGGATTCCTGGGAGTAGGGGGATTGCTCGACGGGGGCGGTGCCTGGTGGCCGTCCGCTACCCGGCGAGCCGACCGCCGTCGTAATCCGCTACGCAGTGCTGTGCCGCTACCACCGACTTTGACGACCGGAAGGTGGCCGGAAGCCCACTGGCCCGGCGCGTCGGCACTCTCCCCATCCAAAGGGGGTCGTGGCGGTACGCCGGACTCGCGAAACACAGGTGCCGTTGGCTGCCGGAGTGCAGTTGATAGAGCATTCCGGTAAAGGGGGTGTTTGGTGAGAGAGGGTCGGCGGGGCCGATTGGGCCTTGCGGGCGCCGTGTGCAGAATCACACAGTGAGGTGGCTGATCACCTGTTGAACGGTGGCCTGTCCGGTTGATAAATTTGTAGCGGCAAGTCATGCCACTCCCCATTTTTCCCGCACAGCACCTAAGCACGACGGGCACACATTTTTGAAAGGCCACCATGGAATTGCTGTGGGAAATTGCCGGTTGGACGGGCGCCGCACTCATCCTGAGTGCCTACTTGAGCGTCTCCATGGGCTGGTTGAAAGCGGGCCGGCGTTTCCAGACGGCCAACCTGATCGGGGCGGTCGCCTTCATGATCAACGGCGCTGTCCACGGGGCATGGCCGTCGGTGGTCACCAACGTGGCGTGGTTCCTGATTTCCGCGATAGCACTGGTCCGGATGCGCGCCACGACTGAAGCCCCCTTGGCCGTGGTGGAGGAAGTTCCGCAGATCCAGTTCCCCGGCGTCCCGGACACCACCGGCCAGATCGCCGTAGTGGAAGCCATCACCTCGGCCGTGCACGGCGACGTCGAACACCGCGTGGCTGAGTGCCAGGCGAGCCTGGCCGGCGGACACGCAGACTACGTGCCCGCCGAGGACTGCGCCGGGAAGCAGCCCGTAGGCCTGGCCGCTGGTGTCGCCTAGCTAGCGGGTCAGGGGCAGCACGATCCGTGATGGGTGCGCAGCATCCCTGAAGATTTTGTGCGTCACGGGCCGTCCCACAGGCAAATGGAACGCATCCGGTGGGAGCAACGCGTTGTGCTCGTCTGCCAGCGGCTCGTTGTTGGACAACTCCAGCGTGAGCCTGTGGCCGGGCCTGAAGGAATTGGCGAACGGGTAGAGCCGGATCACGTACTCTTCCACCTGCCCCGGCTCAACCGGCACCGAACGAGTGTGCGGGTGGTAGGGGTCGCCCTCGCTGGACCGCTCGCCATCCAGTTCCCGGTGTGAGGCCTTGAGGTAGCCACTGGTAATGAGTTGCCGCTTTCCGGCCGGAGCTTCGTCCCACAGGCGCAGGATGAAGTTGGTGTCCGGCTGGTCGATCTCCACGAAGAGATGCGCAGCACCGGTGCCGATCATTTCCGTGGCTTCCTCGAACGGCGGAGTGCTCCAGCTCAGGATCTCCACCTTGTCCGTGACGGTGAGCGGCGCCTGATGGAAGCCATCCGGGGCAGCATATTCCGCGCCCATCAACTCCGGCTCGGTGGACAGCTTGCCGCGGGGGCGCAGGTAGAGGGACGTAAAGCCAACGTCCTTTGGTGGCCATTGCGCGGAGGTGACCACCTCGCGCGAACCTTCCACGAAGACACTGACCGCGGGCTCGTCCATGATGCCGTTGTCGATGCCCTTGATCCAGTAGTCGTACCAACGGAACATCTTGTCGTGTTCCTCGATGAACGGCCGGGACTGCATGGGTGGGTACGGGCCGATGTCGAGCTTTTTAGGGCCTTTGAGTGCGTGGAACAGTTCGATGGTGCCGTCCATGGTCCAGCCGCGGCCCTGGTCGATCTGCAGCCACACAGGGATATCGATGTTCGGAGCCAGGGTGATGGGGTTCCGCTCCTCGTACCATTCACCGTCCAGGTGGTTCATGACAATGTCGAACCAGGCCTCGTGGTTGGTGGGGTAGTTCAGGGTGTGGACCAGGTTGGGCCACGCGGCAATGTCCGGATCCCGCAGGCGTTCCTGGACCAGTTGCTTCAGCTCCGCCGGCGTGTGCGACTCCACCATGCGGGACTTCACCCTGTCCGTGAACGCCCAGCCGGAGTCTCCGCCGCGTCCTTCCCGGGCGGCGCGGGGCATGAACCACATGACTCCGCCGTGATAGGTGGTTTCGTAGAAGTCGAAGTGCCCGCCCGAGACGAAGATGGCCTTGAGGCTCGGCGGGCGTTCGGCGGCGGCGAGGACCTGCATGGACCCGAAGTAGGAAATTCCCACCATGCCCACGTTGCCATCGCACCACGGCTGCGCGGCCACCCATTCGATGAAGTCGTAGGCGTCCTGGCCCAGGGATACCCCGCCGGCGTTGTAGTTGCCGATGTGGTCGCCGCCGGAATGGCCGGAACCGCGGAGGTCGCCGATGACGTGCACATAGTCTTCGGCGACAATGCGGGCGATGTCTCCGGCCTCGATGCAGCCATCCCACATGGGACTGGGTCTGCGCTGTGGAGGAGTAGTCAGCGCGAGGGCCTGCAGTTCCTTCCCATAAGGGCTCAAAGCAACGAGCGCTGGCCGAGGCTTGTCCTCAACGCCCTGGTAGGCGTCGGCGGCGAGTTCCACTCCGTCCCGCATGGGTACCCGGAGGTCCTTGCGGACAGCGGTTTTCCCGCTGCCGGTGTCAATCAACTGGATGTCATCCATGGGTTGCTGTCTCCTCTTTCATCGACTCTTCCGTCGGCAGGAAATTGGTTCGGTAGCCGTGCAGCGACGTGAAGAACGGCGAAGGCTCCAAGGAGGGATCGCCGTCGTACCCCAACGCTTTGGCGACCGGCTCGAAAGGCGAGTAGGGAGAGCCGGTCTCCCGCAGGCCTGCAGCGAGGCAGCCGCAGGCGGCGTCCCGGACGCGCGCCTCAAGGCTGATGCTCGCGTCCAGGGCGCGTCCCACCTGCGTTTGGTCAAGCACGACGCCGAACGGCTCACCGTTGGGGTCCCGGTACGGATGCCCGAGGTACAGGCGTTCGGGCCGGACGTCGTCGCGCAGGTACTCCAGGCTGGCCCGGTAGCCGTCCGGATCGATGAAGCCGGGGAAACCGTTGGCCGCGCCGTGGGCCTGGACGGCGTCGCCAACAAACACGTCTCCCTGGCCGTCAAGGACGTAGGCCACGGAGCCCGGGGTGTGGCCCGGAATAGCATGGACCGAAACGGTAACGCCGCCGCCGAGCGAAATGCGCTCACCGCCGCGGACCACCAGGCCGGGTTCCATCTCCCCTGAAATCACTGCTTCCGCGGCGGCGCCAATCTTCAGGCCGCCGTCGGGATCCCGTAGGTACTTGCCGCGAGCGGCGAGGTATTCGTCAACGTGCGCTTGCCGGGAACGCAGGAGCGGGGCGTCTGCTTCATGGATCACCACCGTGGCCCGGCGGCCCGTGAGCTCCCACAACGCGCGGGCACCGCCCACATGGTCGATGTGCCCGTGGGTCAGCAGGATCCAGCGGACGTCCTCGATCTTTCGGCCGATGGCTGCCAGCGCCGGAACCATTCCCTCGGCGGGGGAGGAAGCGATGCCGGTGTCCACGATTGCCGGTTCGGGGGCGTCGATGAAGAAGCTGTAGAGCCCAAAGCGGCCCCACGGCGACACGATGGGATGCACGCTGGTCATAGCCCGGGTCTCCCGCCGAGGAACTCCGCCGTCTCGGCGAACACCTTGTGGAACTCCGGGATCCAGGAGAAGTGCTGTACGAAGCCATGGTTCGCTCCCGCGTAACGGCTCACGGAAACCTCGACGCCGGCCTCCGCCAGCCGCTGTCCGTACAGTTCGCCTTCGTCCCGGAGGGGATCGAACTCGGCCGTGATGATCAGCGCCGGCGGCAGCCCACCGAGGTCCTCCCGTTTGAGCGGTGAGACGAGCGGGTTGTCCGGCTCCGCGCCGCCGTCGATGTAGAAGGCATTGAACGGTGCCAGCCCTGCGGTCTCCAGGCCGTAGCCTTGGGCGTTGTCGCGCAGCGAGGCGTAACGGTCCACGTCGAAGTCCAGGTCCAGTGAGGGGTAGTAAAGGATCTGGTGTGTGATCCCGTGGAAGCCGTCGTCGTGGGCTTTGGCCGCAACCGCGGCCACGAAGTTCCCGCCGGAACTATCGCCCGCGATCGCAAGGTTGCCCCCGCCCAGGAGTTGCTCCTGTTCCACGGCCCAGCGGACCACCGCGTAGCAATCGTCCAGCCCGGCCGGGAACGCGGCCTCGGGCGCCAGCCGGTACCCGACAGACACCACTGTGTGGCCGGTTTCCTTGGCCAGCGCACGGGCGATGTGATCGTGCGTGTCCAGGCTGCCCAGGAAGAACGCGCCGCCGTGGAAGTAGATGATCAGCCCATGCTGCGCCAAGCCGGTGGGCGTGTAGATGCGCACCGGCACAGGCCCGGCATCGGTTTCCGCGAAGGAATCCACGACGTCGGGAAGCGGCAGCCGCTGTTCGGGCGGCGGCACCTGGGCTGCTTCGTGTGCGCGCATGGCCGCCGGATCGAGCGGCGAGCCGTCGGGAGTGGGCAGGGAGCTGAGGACCTTGGCGATCTCGTGGTGGATTGGCATGGCGGGTCCCCTAGGCGTTGGCCGGGAATGCAGACCCCACGACGTCAGCGTGCCACCCTTGGCGTGAAACCCGCTGCAATTCGTCCGTGAGCGGTTTGCGGTGTGCCTGGTAGAGGGCCAGCGCTTCTGGCACCGATGATCCCTGCAGCAGGGCTTCGGCCAGGCCGTCGGCGTCCAGGATGGCGGAATTGGCCCCCTGGCCCTGGTGGTGGAGCATCGCGTGCGCGGCGTCGCCGAGCAGCGCCACACAGCCGGTGTGCCAGGAATCGAGGGGGTCGATGTCGAAGACGGAGCGGCTCGTGACGGTGCTGAGGTCCAGTTCCTTCGCCACCTGGATAATCCGCTCGTCGAAGCCTTCCAGAAGGTTCACGAGGTAGTCGGTGGTGATCTCCGGAGCCCACGATCGGTCCTCGGAGCGTGCCGTGATGTCGTAGGAGAGCTGGCCGCGGTGGCGCAGGGGGAGGTTGTAGGCAATGGTGCCGTTCTGGCCCATGTAGAAGCGGGGGTTGTCGTCGGTCACCAGGCCGTGGGCGTCGTCGATCGAGATGACAGCGCGGTAGGCGTGCTCGCCTGAGAAGACCGGCTCCTTCTGTGAGAAGAGTTGGTGCCGAATGGTGGAACGGATACCGTCGGCGCCGATCACGAGGTCGGCGGTGACGGTGTTGCCGTTCTCGAACGTCAACGTGGCATCCGTGCCGTTGTCCTCGATGCCGGACAGTTTGTGGCCCAGGTGCACGGTGCCCTCCTTGAGGACACTCAGCAGGGCATCAATGAAGTCGCCCCGGTGGATCATGCGGTTGTGGTTCACCTGGGCATAGGCGTGCATGAAAGGCCACTCCTCGGTAGCGAGGACGTGCCCGCCGTCCGCGGTCAGGATTTCGAGGTGGTCGCTGGGGGAGCTGACCGCCTCGATGGCCTGGAACATGCCCCACTTGCGGAACAGTTCAACCGACGGCGGACGCAGGCCAATGCCTGCACCCACCTGGGCCAAGGCAGGGGCTTGCTCATAGACGTGGACGTTCTCCGCGCCGATGCTCTGCAGGGCCTTGGCCGCGGAGGCGCCGCCATAGCCGCCGCCGATGATGGCGATCCTGAGGTTCTTGATGTCTGAAATTTCCATGGCTTGTTCAGCTTTCTTGGGTAGGTCGGTGGGGCTCAGGCCTGGAGCGTGAGGAACGCGGCCGGGTTGTCCACAAAGATGGTCTTGATGGCTTCTTCTTCCAGGCCGGCTTTGCGCAGGTCCGGGATCAGGTCCTCGAAGATGTAGTTGACGGTGTGGCCTTTAACGCCGGGCCAGCCGAGGGGGCTGCAGTTGGCATCCGCGCCGGCCAGGGCCTTGTCCAGATGGCCGGCGTTGAGGAACCGCAGGAAGTGGTCCAGACGTTCCTGCCGGGGGCGGGCCCAGAAAGGCGGGTCCTCCAGTTCGGTTTCGTAACCGAAGGTGTCGAAGCCAACCCGACCGCCCTGCTCCGCAATCCAGGTGTCCCGCGTGTTTTCGGCGTTCACGCCGTCGTCGACGTGGCCGAAGAGGACGCGGTCCAGCGGCAGTCCTTCCTCGTGGAAGATCGCTATGGCGTTCTCGGCGTCGATCGCGAGGTGGGTCAGGATCGGCGCGCCGGTCTGCACGGAGGCACGGGCGGCCGCTCGGTAGATGCGCTTGTCCAGGTCAGTCATGCGACCACCGCGGCTCACTCCCACCTTGATCACACCGGCCCGACTGCCGGTGGTGCCGATGCCCACCGTGATCTCGTGGACGAACACCTTCGCGAGGTAGTCCACCGAAGCGCGGGCAAAATGCGGCAGGGCAGTGTCCCCGCCAACGAACCCCGTGCAGGCCACGATGTGTACGCCGCTCTTGGCGGAAAGCGACTTGTAGTAGTCCACGTCGCGGCCGTTGCAGATGCCGGTGGCGTCAACGAACGTCCCGCCGCCGTACTCGTGGAACGCACGGAGCTTGGGGACGGTCTCCGCGTACCGTTCTTCCGGCGTCTTCCACCAGGTAGTGTCCAACTCGCTGCCGGGCATGCCGTACCCGATGTGTTCGTGGATGGCCACAAGGCCCAGTTCCTCGGCCGGGATGGTTCCCAGCACGGTGTTTACTCTTGCCATGGTTACCGCCTTGGGGAAGGAGTCAGAAGGTCGCGGGGGTTGTCCACGAGGATGCGCCGGGCGTCCTCTGCGCTGAGGCCCAGTTGCTTGAGCAGGGGCACGAACGTGGAAAGGACGTGGCTGAACGGCAGGTGGTACTCCGGATGGCCCTTCGCCACACCTACCGCGTTGCAGGACAGGATGATCCGGTTGCCATGACCGGCATCCACCAGGTCAAGAACCAAGGCCGCGCGCTCGCGGTCAGTCAGGTACTGGGGGTCTTCGTTGAGGCCCACATGGTCCAGTCCCACGAAGGCGCCACGGCCGGCAATCTCCAGCGCGGCGGCGGCAGCGTCCCTGCGGTCCAGACCGCCCACCAGGACCCGTTCCGCCGGAAGTTCCTCGGCCAGGACAATGTCCAACTCGCGGAGGGCATCCGCGCCGAAACGGATGGAAAGTGGAGCTCCCGTGCGCAGCGCAGCCCGGGCTGAGCCACGGAACAGGCTCTCCTCCGTGGGAGTCATTCCATTGTGGTCTGCCGCGGTGGTCACCAGGCCGGCACTGCCCCTGCGTTCTATGCGCGGGACCACCATGCCCTCCGTGACTTCTTTGCTGAAAAGCTCCGCAAACCTGTCGGCCGGCCACGGGGTAGGCGGATTGGTCTGGGGTGTCAGGAAGTAGCCGCCGAGCATCTCTTCGGGGCCCATGCCCGTCGACGCGATGATGTGCACGCCCGTGGAGCGGGAGAGTGCCTCGTACAGGGTGACGTCCCGGCCATGGAACATGCCGGTACTGTCCACGATGGTCCGGCCGCCGTGGCTGCGGAAATCGATGAGCTTGGCCGCGAGGGCCTCGAAGATCTCCGCGCGGTCCATGGAAATATCCGGTGCGTACTGGGCGCCCGGAACTACCGAGAGCAGCGCTTCGTGCACTGCCGTCACGCCCAGCTCGTGGGCGGAGACCGGGCCGAGGACGGTGTTGACGGTCCGCGTGGAGAGGTCCGTGACGGCGGGTCTTTCGGCGATTTCCGCGCTGTCGGGGCTGAGGGGATGGGTCATTGGCTTCTCCCTTGAAGTCCGGGGTAGCTGTGTGGAGGAAACAGCATCTCCGATTTCTTTACATTGTGTCAAGTAAATAATCTGAGTGATTAACTCTTGACATGGTGTAAATTTTTCATCCAGACTGTGATGCATCACACCCTCCCCACCAATCGACTCGAAACAGTCAATCGACCCGAAACAAGGGAGTTTCATCGATGAGCCAAACCCCCGTAGTGGCAAGCCAGGGCTCGGCCCGTGCCACCTTCGTTGCCGCCTACAGCGCGGTCACCCTCGCCCAAATCACCAACGCCCTGCCGGGCGCCCTCAACGGCACGTTCGCGGCCGAATTCCACACGTCCGGCGCGGGACTGACCTGGATCGCGGGGATGTTCATGATGGGCATCGTCGTCTTCGAACTCAGTTGGGGTCTGTTGGGTGACCTCTTCGGCCGGAAGAAGCTGCTCTATGCCGGTGCCGCCCTGAGTATCGCGGGCTCGGTAGTGGCCGCCCTGGCCACCAGCACCGGCATGATGATTGCCGCTCAAGCCATTGGCGGCATCGGCGCTGGCATCCTCTTCCCGATCTCGCTGTCCATGCTCGCCGCCATCACCCCGGATCACCGCGCCCGCGCCAAAGCCATCGCCACCTGGGCGGGGTTCCTGTCACTCGGCGCTGTCATCTCGCCGTTGCTCGCAGGGCTGACGGCCCAGTTCTTCACGGTGCCCGCCGCCGGGCCCGGCGCCCCGGCTGAATTCAGCGGTTGGCGTGTGGCGTACTACGTCGCAGCCGGGATCGCCGTGGCGGTGCTGCTGGTGGCACTCAAGGCGAAGGACTCCGCCGTCGCCAGTTCACGCAAACTTGACCTGCCAGGCCAGGTGACCTTGGCACTGGGCCTCATCGCGGTGCTGTTCGCCACGGTCCAGGCTGTCGACGCCGGCTTCGGCGCCTGGGAGGTTGTTGCCAGCTACGTGCTCGGCGGGGTGCTGCTGGTGGCCTTCGTGGTCATTGAAATGCGCAGCGACGATCCCCTCATCCACTTGTCCCTCTTCAAGAACCGCGCCTACTCCATCACAGGCATCGTTGCCGTGACCGGCATGTTTGCCTTCCTGGCCATTTGTTACAGCACCAGCGTCGCCGTGGGTGGCCTGGCCCTTGCGGAGGCCTGGAAGGTGGGAGTGCTGTTCGTCTTCATCCAAGGACCGGCCTTCGTCCTCATCCCTGTGGTCGGATGGCTCATCCACCATGTAGCTCCGCGTTGGGCCCTCACCGCCGGCTTCGGCTTCATGGCGCTTTCCGGCTTTTGGTTGTCCACGTTCTCCCTGGGCACGCCTGAGGCATTTGGCGGCACCGCGTGGTCGGCCTTCATTCCACCGCTGCTGATGCTGGGGGTCGGCTTCGCCCTGACGGTCGGTTCCATCACCGCCGTCGCCATCAATACCGTGGAACCGCACCACATTGGCATGGCCTCGGCCACCACCAATCTCCTCCGCGACTTCGGTTTTGCCCTGGGTCCCGTGATCGGCTCCGCCGTCGCGTTTGGTGTGGGAGCAACCGCCTTTGCCGGACCGCTGGCCGGAATCCTTGGCGGGGCAGGCCTGCCTGCCGAAGCCGCAGCGGGACTCAGCCACGTGCCACCCTTGGGCTTCCTCTCCGGGTGGGACGGCGTCATCGCCCAATTCTCCGGCGAAGCCGCGGCAGGCGGAGCGCCCAGGGAAGCCGTTCAAGGCATGGTCCAGGCGCTCGCTTCCGCGCAGCCGCAGATCCAAGGAGCGGCAGGTGGTTCCCTCGGCCAGGGATTCCAGGTGGTCTACCTCGTTGCAGCCATCGCAGCCAGCGTGTCCGCTGCCCTCACGCTGTTCATTTCGAACCGTTCGTCCGCAGCTGCCCATGCGCCTGCCCAGGAAGCCGCGCAAGCGTCCGCGAACGCCCCCGTCTAAACCCACTCCCACGAAGGAGCAGAACCATGAGCACACCTACAGAATCCCCCCTCGATATCTGGGATGACGCCGTCCTGGTGGACCCGTACCCGGCCTACGCCACCCTGCGGGACCAAGCGGGCGTGGTGTACCTGCCCAAAAACGATCTCTACGCCCTCACCCGTTACGACGTCATCCGGGATGTCCTCGCGGATCCGGCAACGTTTTCGTCCACCAGCCTCGGCTTCAACCCCATGGTCAACGAAGCACTGCAGGGCACCTCGCTCGCTTCCGATCCGCCCGTCCACACCCAACTCCGAGCCACCCTGTCCGCCAACCTCACACCCCGTGCCCTCCGCGGCTTGAAGGTTGTCATTGACGGAAAAGCGGACAAACTCGTGGAGGAGCTCGTCGAGAAGGGCAGCTTCGACGCGGTGGATTCCCTGGCGCGCGCCTTCCCGCTGGAGATCGTGGCCGACCTCATCGGCTTCACGGGACCGGTGAAAGCGAACATGCTGCGCTGGGGACAGGCCGCGATGCAGGTGATCGGCCCGCTGAACCAGCGCACGCAGGAAAGCTTCCCGATCGCCGGCGAACTCTACGGTTGGTGCTCCTCCGTGAAGGCCGGGGACCTCGCCGAGGGATCCATTGGCCGTGGCATCTTCGAGGCCGAAGCCCGCGGCGACATCCCGGAAGGCTCCGCAGGGCACATCATCCACCAGTACTTGGGCGCAGGCGTGGACACCACCATCGCCTCCATCGGCAACATCGTGGCCCTCTTCGCCCGGCACCCGGAGCAGCTGGCCCTGGTCAGGGAAAACCCCGAGCTGGTCCCCGCTGCTTTTGCCGAGGTGCTCCGCTACTGGGCTCCCGTGCACATCTGGGGCCGGACCACCACCCGCGAAGTGGAGATCGACGGCGTACTTGTGCCCGCGGGTGCCCAGCTCGGCATCCTCTTCGGTGCCGGCAACCGTGATCCGCGGCATTACGACAACCCCGACGTTTTCGACATCGCCCGCAATCCGATGGACCACCTCTCCTTCGGTTATGGACCGCATGGATGTGCCGGCCAGGGCCTGGCCAAGTTGGAGGCCCACGCCGTCATCGACGCCCTTGCCCGGCGGGTCAAGACGCTTGAGATCGGCGAGGAACTGCGCCTTCCCAGCAACATCACGCGAAGCCACGAAAAGCTTGACGTCCTGAAGGTGGTGGCGGCATGAGGATCGAACTCGACCGGCCACGGTGCGAAGGGCACGGGCTCTGCGAGGAAGCAGCACCGACGCTGATGCACCTTGACGAGGACGGCGAGCTGCTCATCGACGTGCCGGAAGTTGACGGTGCTGACGCCGAGGCGGCGAGGGCAGCCGTCCGGGTCTGCCCTGTGGCCGCACTCCGTTTGGCGGCCGCATGACGATGCGAAGAATCGTGGTGGTCGGCAACGGCATCGCGGGGCAGACGGCGTGCGAAGCGCTCCGCGGCGCAGGTTTCGACGGCGAGCTGACGGTTGTCGGCTCTGAGCGCCACCGGCCTTATAGCCGCCCGGCGCTTTCCAAGGCGCTGCTCCACGGCGACGACGACGGCAACGTGGCGGGTTGGGTGCGGGCCCACCAACTCCCGGAACCCGCCCACGGGGCTGCCGAACTGCTGGGCGTCAGTGCCTCCGGGCTGGACGCGGACGCCCGCCTGGTGATGCTCGACGACGGCTCACGGCTCCCGTATGACGGCTTGGTGATAGCTTCGGGAGCCCGCCCGAAGCAGCTTCCGGGCACACCCGACGACGCCGCCAACGTCCTTACCCTCCGCACCCTCGAGGACGCAGGCGCACTGAAACGCCGGGTCTCTGGGCGGCCCTCGGTGATCGTGGTGGGCGGCGGCCCGCTCGGCATGGAGGTGGCCTCGGGCTGCCTGCACGCTGGCTGCGACGTCACGCTCGTCTCCGACGCCCGGCCCCTGTCGAAGCAACTCGGACACCATCTGGCCGGAATCTTCACCACGGCAGCACTGGCCCGCGGCCTGAAGCTCGCGGGCGGCGGTCCGGCGCGGCTCCTGGAGGGGTCGAAAAACCCCGACGGCGGCGCCCGCGTTGCGTTGGCGGACGGCATCATACTGGAGGCCGACCTCGTGGCGGTAGCCATTGGAGACCAGCCCAACACCGGATGGCTTGCCAACAGCGGGCTCCTGGTGGACGGCACGCTCCGGGCGGATTCCCGGGGCCGCGTCCGGCCGGACGTCGTCGCCGCCGGTGACGTTGCCTTCATCCCCACCCGCCAGGGACTGCGGCGCGTCCCGCTGTGGACGAGCGCCATAGACCAAGCCAAAGCGGCCGCCGTCGGACTTCTCCTGGGTGACGCGGCGCCCGAACTGGACGTGCAGCCCTACTTCTGGACCGAAGGGTTTGGGCTATCGCTCAAGGTCCTTGGGCCTACGCCAGTGATCGGCGAGCCGGCCTATTGCGAGCCGGGCCAGGAAAACGGATCGCTGCTGATGCGTTGGGCCGATTCCGTGAACGGGGGAACGGCCGCGGCCATCAATTACCGCATACCGATCCCGAAGCTCCGCCGCCTGGCCCGGTCAGGTCCTGTGGCGGACGGCTCCAGGACGGTAGCAGCCCACCGATAGGATTGGCCCATGTCCTCCCTGCGCGAAGCCCAGAAACAGCTGACCCGAGACACGATCATCGACCGTGCCCTGGAGCTGTTCACGGAGAAGGGCTACGCCGCCACCACTATTGACGAGATCGCGGCCGCTGCGGGCACCACCCGGGTGACGTTCTATGCCTACTACCCCTCGCGTGCGGACCTGATGAAGGATTTCATGGGCCGCGTCAACGCCGTCTTGGACCGTGCGAACGGGCCGGACAGCGCTTCCACCGCACCGGAACTCGTGGACGTGGTGAAGGCCGGCGAACTGGATGGCATACGTGAGTGGCTCGAATCGCGGGCTGCCCTCTGGCCGGTCTTCCGTCCGTACCTGGATGTGCTGGACGAGGCCGCCGCCGTGGACCGCGATGTGCGGGAACTGGTGGACGGTTGGCATGAGGAAGTCATCTCGGACATCGTCCGGGGCTTGGAGCAGGCGGGACGCTTCAATCCGGAGACGCACCACATCCGTGGCACGCTGGCCTTCACCCAACTGGACTACGTCGCCACCCTCTGGACCCGCCGCAAGCTTGAACCCAACCGGGAGCATGCCTTGGAGGTACTGGCCGACGCCTGGCACCACCTGCTCTGCGAAGCCGGCTGAGCCGGACCTAGCCCTGACCTGACAGAGTCAGGGTAATCAGCACGCAGTTCAGGCCGACGATCAGGGTGGCGCTGGTCCATCCCGCGATCTTCAGCGGCAGGGCATCCACATGAATGCCCATGACCTCCTTCTTGCCCGTGAGCCGGATCAAGGGGATCAGTGCGAAGGGGATGCCGAAGCTCAGCAGCACTTGGCTCAGGACCAGCGCCAGGGTCGGTTCGATTCCGGCGCCAAGGATGATCAGCGCCGGGATGAGCGTAATCACGCGGCGCGCCAGCAGCGGTACGCGGACCTTGAGCAGGCCGCCCATGATGGTGGCGCCCGCGTAACAACCCACAGAGGTAGAGGCCAGCCCGGAGGCCAGCAGGCCGATGGCGAATACGACGCCGATTGCCGGACCAAGCGCTGCTGTGACGGCTGCATGTGCTCCGTCGATGGTGTCCGTTCCCTCGATCCCGCGCAGGCTAGTGGCCGCAAGCAGCAGCATGGAAATGTTGACGACGCCGGCCAGCAGCAGGGCGCCGACGACGTCGAACCGGGTGGCTTTGATGAAGCGGGTACGCACCACCGGATCCGGGGAGAACCCGTGCCGGTCACGGGCGAGGGCCGAATGCAGGTAGATGGCGTGGGGCATGACCGTTGCGCCAAGCATGCTGGCCGCGAGCAGTACCGTGTCAGTGCCTTCGAAGCGGGGGAGCAGTCCGCCCAGTGCTTCACTCGCGTCAGGAGGGCTGACAAAAAGACCGGCCATGAATCCAACGGCAATGACCCCGAGCAGCACCAGGATGGCGTACTCGAAGGAGCGCTGCCCCCTCCGCGATTGCAGGGCGAGGAGAAGCATGGATGCGATGCCGATGATGACGCCGCCGGTGAGCAGGGGGAGGCCGAACAGCAGGTTGAGTGCCACGGCGCCGCCGATCACTTCGGCCATATCAGTGGCACCGGCAACGATTTCCGCCTGCAGCCAGTAGGCACGCCTCCGCTTGGTGCCAAGGCGCTTGCCGAGGATTTCGGGGAGGCTCATACCTGTGGCCAAGCCCAGCTTGGCGGACTGGTATTGCACCAGTACGGCCATGGCGTTGGCTACCACCAGGACCCAAACCAGCAGGTAGCCGTAATTGGCGCCCGCAGTGAGGTTCGCGGCCACGTTTCCCGGATCGACGTAAGCAATGGCTGCCACAAAGGCAGGGCCAAGCAGGAGCAGTCGCGACCAGACGCGGCCGGGGGCTGCTCGTTTTTCCAGGGTGGGTGCTGCCATGGTCAATCCTCATCATTGGGGCGTAGTGATACTAGGAGGATAGCGGAAAGTTAGGTGCACCGAAAAGTAGCAGTTAGGTATACCGTCTTATGGGCGGATTCCTAGTAAAGGAAGACCGGGAGCCATTCCCGGTTGTGGGCGTGCACCAGCGCCAGGAACAGCACGAAGTCGAAGATCAGGTGGACGGAAACCACATACGTGAAGGACTTGGTCAGCTTGAAGGTATAGCCCTGCAGGAGCGCGAACGGGAACGTCAGCAAGGGACCCCATGACTGGTAGCCGATCTCCCACAGAAACGAGCTGAACACCACGGCCTGGAGCAGGTTGGCCAACCAATCCGGGAAATGGTGCCGCAGCAGGGTGAACGTGGTGCAGATGAAGAACAGCTCGTCCCAGATGCCCACGGTGTTAACGCCGAGGAAGAGCCGCCAGAAGATGGTGGGGTCCGAGGCGTCGGGCCAGTTTCGGTAGACGCCAGTGGTGATCAGGTAGGCCGGCAGGATGAAGTAGCCCAGTGCCACCACTCCCACCAGGTAGAGCTTCGCCGCGAGGGGCCACTTCCGGCCGGTGTTGACCGGGAACCTGATGATGTGTTCCCGGTAGGCGAAGCGCGAAACCAGCCAAGGAACCAGCACTGCCAGGGCCAACGCGCCGCCCATGAGGGCCATGTGCTCCAGGCTTAGGTCCGCATTGAGCGGCACCAGGCTGATGATCACCATCCCCGCGGCGATCAAGGCGAGGTGCCGCAACAAACTCCGGTCAATGAAAGCCGCAGTGACCAAACCCAAAGCAATCAGCGAGTACCCCACCAGGTCGTTGCCAAGGGCGAACAACGGGATTCCGGACACCGAAAGAAGCGCCGCGGGCAAGAGTTTCCAGCTCAGGGCGGTCCGCGGCGCGTCCATCGAAAGTGTGGTCACCCCTCCAGCATCTCAAGAGTTTGCTAGATCCACTGAGGAGCCGCCGGAACTCTTTCGTTAGCGGCTGGTCCGGCAGCGGTTACTCCGTTGCTGCCTCGCCCTGCGGCCCATTCGACAACGGCGGGCAGGGGCCCGGTGATGATCGTGGGGTCCGCGGCGCTGGAGTCGCCGAACGGTACGTTGTTTCCGTCCACCCTGACGAGCAGCCCGGTATCGGTGCCACGGGTGCGCCAGGCGCCGGTGATGTCCGTGAGGAGCCGTTCCAGGACGGGCGTTGGAATGTCGTTGAAGGTGGCACCGTTGTCCAGGTCCACGGCGTGGATCCAGACTTCCCGGGTGCGCAGCCACGCGGTTTCCGACGCCGGGACGGTGCGGCCTTGGGCGGTGCGGACTTCACGGGCCCATGATGCTTCCGGGAGGTCGCGCCATTCCACAGACAGGTGCACGGCCGAGTGGTCGAAGAGGTTCCGCAGGGCGATCGGGGACAGCGTGGCGCCGAAGTCGATTTCCTGGTTCCGGGCCTCTGGTGAGGAATACATGGGGGTCTCCACGCCCGTAGCTGCCCACTCGATGAGCCGCGCCAAGGCCCGGGCGTTGTACCCGACGTGTGCCACGACGTGGCGGCGGGTCCAACCGGGAAGGCGCGTGCCGCCGTCGAGCTCTGCGTCGCTGAGTTCGTTCAGTTTCCGGGCGAAGAATGCGGTACCCCGCCGCGCCTGCAGGAGGTCCTCCTGCAGGCACGGATCGGTGGTGAGGTCGTGGCGGGCGACCATCAGGCTTCCTTGACCACACGATTGTTCAGCTGGCCCAGGCCCTCGATCGTGGTGACCAGAAGCTGGCCTTCCTGCAGGTACCGCTTGGGGTCCTGTGCGTGGCCAACACCGCCGGGCGTGCCGGTGGCGATCACGTCGCCGGGGTTGAGGGTGATGATGGTGGAGATGTAGGAGACCAGGAACTCCGGGGTGAACACGAGATCGCCCGTGGGGGTGGACTGCTGGATTTGGCCGTCCACGGCCGAGGTCATGAGCGGGCCGGCGGTGAATTCGTCCTTGGTGACCACGGCCGGGCCGAACGGCGTGGAGTTCTCCCACGTCTTGCCCTGCAGCCACTGGATGGTGCGGAACTGGTAGTCGCGCATGGAGACGTCATTCAAGACCGCGTACCCGGCGATGTGTTCTTTGGCGTCTGCCTCGGCGATCCGGCGTCCCTTCTTGCCGATGATCACCGCGAGTTCGGCTTCCCAGTCCACGGTGTCCGATTCCTGCGGCAGCGGCAGGTCGTCGTTCGGAGGGCAGCAACGTGCTCCGGATCGGCGACCGGCAAGGGACCGTCATGCCTGCTGACAAGACCTCCGGGGGCAAGGCCATGCTGGCCGAGCTCGAACCGGCCATGATGGAGCAATTGTTCCGCAGCCAGAACGCGGGAATCAGTGGTGACACCATTCCGGACGCCGAATATGGCGCCTTCCTGCGGGAGTTGGAGAGCATCCGCAGCAACGGCTTCGCGGCCAACTTCGAAGGGACGGAAGAAGGCGTCAGCGCCCTGGGCATGGCATTGCACAACAGGGCCGGGGCGGTGGTGGGGGCCCTGACAGTCGCCACCCCCTCCACCCGGTTTCGCAAGGTGTTCGACGCCGGTTTGGTCGCCAACCTGCGGGAAACCTGCCGTCAGGTGGAGATCGACATCGCGGCCAACCCGGCCGAGCCTGCCTGACTAACCCCTCAGGGGATTCTGCTCTACAGAATTTTATGGGATCACTAGGCGGCCCTCCCTAGTGTCGAACTACGCCACATTCCGTTCGGACCCTATCGAGGAGGCCTTCGTGTCCATCAGCGCCGAGAACACGACCCATGAATCAATCGCCGCCGCGCACGAGGCCGCCGGCCATCAATTGCCCGCGCCCACTCCGGAGGAGCAGGCCCAGCTGGATCAGCTCTACAAGGACTTCGATGCAGAGAATTTGATCCCCTTGTGGACCGAGATCGGCGACCTGATGCCGATGGTTCCCACCCCGAAGGCCGTCCCGCATGTGTGGCGCTGGAATGATCTGTATCCACTGGCCGCCCGTGCCGGAGACTTGGTTCCGGTGGGTCGGGGTGGGGAACGCCGCGCCATCGCCCTGGCCAACCCGGGCCTGGGCGGAACTCCGTATGCCACGCCTACGTTGTGGGCTGCGATCCAGTACTTGGGCGCCCACGAAACCGCGCCGGAGCACCGCCATTCGCAGAACGCCTTCCGGTTTGTGGTGGAAGGCGAGGGCGTCTGGACAGTGGTGAACGGTGACCCTGTGGCCATGCGCCGCGGTGACTTCCTGCTCACCCCCGGCTGGAACTTCCACGGGCACCACAACGACACTGACCAGCCGATGGCCTGGATCGATGGGCTGGATATCCCGTTCGTGCACTACGCGGACGCCGGGTTCTTCGAGTTCGGTACCGAACGCGTCACAGACGAAGCCACCCCGGACATCTCCCGTTCCGAGCGGCTCTGGGCCCACCCCGGGCTGCGGCCGCTCTCCGGGTTGCAGGACACCGTCAATTCCCCCATCGCCGCGTACCGCTGGGACCATACCGACGCCGCCCTCCGCGAGCAGTTGCTCCTGGAAGACGAGGGCCACCCGGCCACCGTGTCCCAGGGCCACGCCGCGATCCGCTACACCAACCCGACTACGGGCGGGGACGTGATGCCCACCATCCGGGCCGAGTTCCACCGGCTGCGGGCCGGGGCGTCCACCGAGCCTCTCCACGAAGTCGGCTCCAGCGTGTGGCAGGTCTTCGAGGGCACCGGCACCGTGATCCTGAACGGTGAAACCAAACAATTGGCCAAGGGCGATCTGTTCGTTGTGCCGTCCTGGCAGGAATGGTCCCTCCAGGCGGATGCCGATCAGCCCGGGTTTGATCTTTTCCGCTTCAGCGACGCCCCCATTTTCGAACGCCTGAACTTCAACCGCAGCTACACCGAAGGACGCAAGTAATGAGACTCCTCACCCTCCGCACTTCTGAAGGCACCCGAGCCGTCCGCCAGGACGGCGACACCCTCACCGAGATCCCCGGCTTCGCCGACGTCGGCGCCCTGCTCGCCGACCCCGCCTGGGAAACCACGGCGAAGGCGGCCAACGGCGCAACGCACGCGCTCGACGGCGCCGACCTCGCCGCCGTCGTGCCTTACCCGGGCATCGCCAGGAAGCGGACCCTGGTGCCCACCCGGACCATCAAATTGACCGTCTCGTCAAGCCGCGATGACAGGAGTTCCATGTGGGGCAGCGCCAGGTCCCTCAGCTGCCTGGTCCAACTGAGCCCCGCCGGGCCAACGCCCATGGCCGGCCCCGGAACATACCGCCGGTTCTCGTCCTGGACGGCGAAGCCCCGGTACACAAGCATCGCCAGCAGGCGGTGGGCCGTCGAGGGTGCTACTCCGAGTTCTGCCGCAGCATCCTTGAGCCGCAGAGTGCCCACGTCGCGGAGGAGCTGCAGGAGTTGCAGCGCGTTGTCCACTGCTTCGATGGAGTAAGTGGGCCGTTTTTGGACCGGTTTCCGACTGCCCGCGCCTGGTGTTTTATTCTGCACATCAGAATTGTATGGTGCTTCACTGAGGGTTCACCTGACAGTTGGTGGCATGAATCACACACTTCCCGCTGCAGCGTCGCAACGGCCGGCCACCGGAACCTCCCCGAAGTTTTCCACCGGTTCGGCCCTGGCCGTCCTGGTCTGCTGGCTCCTTGTGGTTTTCGACGGTTACGACCTCATTGTCTACGGCACCGTGCAGTCCTCGCTGATCGCCGACACTACCTGGGGACTCACCAAGGCCACGGCAGGAACCATCGGTTCCATGGCCTTCCTGGGCATGATGATCGGCGCCATCTTCGCCGGTAGGATGGCCGATTCGTGGGGACGGCGGAAGACCATTCTCGGATGCGCCACGGTTTTCTCGGTCTTCACCATCCTGTGCGCCTTCGCCCCGAACGCCGCGGTTTTCGGTGGTCTCCGCCTGCTCGCGGGCATCGGCCTGGGCGGTCTGGTGCCGTCTGCCAACGCGCTGGTAGCCGAGTTGGTTCCCGCGAAGTGGCGCTCCACCGCGGCCACCCTCATGATGTCCGGAGTTCCCATTGGCGGCTCTATCGCAGCCCTGGTGGGCATTCCGATGATTCCGGCCTTCGGCTGGCCATCCATGTTCCTCGTGGCTGTGCTTGCTTTGGTGATCGTCGTTCCGCTGGGTATCAAGTACATTCCCGAAACCCTCGCGCCGACGAACTCCAAGGCCGCCGGCAAAGAAGCGATCGGTTTCTCGTCGCTCCTGCGCGCCCCCTACTTGGGCGTCAGCGTACTGTTTGCCGTCGCCACCATTGCGACACTCTTCGCCTGGTACGGCCTGGGCACCTGGCTGCCGAACCTCATGCAGATCGCCGGCTACAACCTCGGTTCTGCACTCACCTTCGCCCTTGCGTTGAACCTCGGCGCGGTTGCCGGTTCGGTCATCACGGCATGGGCGGGAACACGCTTTGGACCGATTCCGACGGCGGTCGCAGCGGCCGCCGTCGCTGCCGTCGGGCTGTTGGTCCTGTTGGCGGGACCGCCGGTGACGGTGGTCTACCTCGCCCTGGTGCTGGCCGGCGTCGGGACCCATGGGACGCAGTGCCTGATCATCGCCGCCGTGGCAAGCCACTACCCGGACCATCTGCGTGGTACCGCCCTGGGTTGGGCGCTCGGCACCGGCCGGATAGGTGCAGTGGTTGCCCCGCAGGTGGGCGGCCTCCTCCTGGCAGCCGGGCTGGGCGTCGGCTCCAACTTCCTCACGTTCGCCGGCGCCGCAGCCGCAGCCGCAATCCTGCTGGCCGCCGTCGGATTCACCATCAAAGCAAAGCAAGGAGCAACACATGACTGAGCACGCCAATTCCACCGATGTCCTGGTAGTCGGAGGCGGCATGGCAGGGCTTGCGGGGGCACTGGCCCTGCGCGAAAACGGAGCCAACGTGACCCTCGTGGAACGTGCGCCGGAATTCGGGGAAGTGGGCGCGGGCCTCCAGATGGCTCCGAACGCCTCCCGGGTTCTCCAGCGCTGGGGACTCCTTGAGAAGGCCCTGGAAATCGGGGTACAGCCAAAGCACTTGGTGTTCCGGGATGCCGTGACCGGGGAAGAATTGACCCGGCAGAGCCTCAAGGGTGAGTTCGAGGAGCGCTACGGCGCACCGTATGTAGTGATCCACCGCAGCGACCTGCACCGTGTGCTGCTTGAAGGATGCGAAGCTGCCGGCGTGAAACTGGTCAACGACGTCCTGGTGGAACGCGTCGACACCGTGGGCGGCAGGGCAATCGCCCGTACAGCCTCCGGTCAGGACTATGAAGCTGACGTGGTGATCGGTGCCGATGGGCTCAAATCCACGCTTCGCCCGCAGGTGGCACAGGACCAGCCTGTGTCTTCCGCCTACGTCGCCTACCGCGGCACCGTTCCCATCACGGCGGAGACTCCCGCTGCCGACCTTGAGGACGTTGTGGTCTACCTCGGCCCGGACTGCCACCTGGTCCAGTACCCGCTCCGCAAGGGCGAATTGCTCAACACGGTGGCAGTGTTCAAGTCACCGTCCTTCGAGCGCGGCGAAGAGCAATACGGCGGAGTGGACGAACTGCAGGCGGCCTACAAGGACTGTGTTCCGGCGGTACAGGCCGCGCTGGCCAACCTCGGTACCAGCATCCGTTGGCCGATGTATGACCGAGACCCGATCGAAAACTGGGTTGCCGGGCGGATGGTCCTGATGGGCGACGCCGCCCACCCCATGCTCCAGTACCTCGCGCAGGGTGCCTGCCAGGCGCTCGAAGACGCGGCGGTGCTGCAGGACGTCAGCGCCAACACGGTCTTCAGCGAGGACGGCATCAACCCGACCGGCTGGGACGAGGCCATCCGGGCTTTCAATGCCGCCCGGACAGAACGCACGTCCCGCGTCCAGCGCACGGCCCGTGTCTGGGGTGAGTCCTGGCATGTCTCCGGTGTGGCACGGACGCTCCGGAACCTCCTCTTCAAGAGCCGGAAGGACAACGACTTCCAGTACAACGATTGGCTCTACGGCCAGACGGGCGAGGGCCGGCCAGCGGCTGAGGCACCGAGGACCCGGTTTGCCAGCCGGGCTTCTGTCTGAGCTCCGGCAATTTCCTTGGTCAAACCTACCCACCTTCGCGCCGAGGTGGGCTATCTTGACAGGTATGCGGCCCGAACCGTAATTCCTTGGGGGATCCGGATTCACCGGTTGCGTGGTTAATGTTCTGCAGCACGTTTGCACTTGTTCCGTATCGATGAAAGGAAATGCCTTGGCTGTTTCTGTTGAATTGGGCAAAGCACTCGATAAAGCCTACGAAAATGCCAGCCTGGACGAGGTCCTGGCCGCTCCGCCGTCAGCGTTGGCCGGATTGACGGACAAGCATGATGAATTGCTTGCCGGTCTGGGCATCAAGACGGTGCGCGATCTGGGAAGCAACAAGTATTTTGCCACTGCCGGCGTCTTGGTTGCACTGGCCGGAAAAGCCGATTGATCCACTAAAGCGGGCGGACGGCGTTGGGTGATTCCCGGCGTCGTCCGCTTTTTAGGTATATAAGGCGGCCAATAGAGCAATGACGGCTTCGCGTTCCGGTGGCGGGTCGCTCCGCAGCCATGCCACGTACACCGGAACCATGGGTGCATCGCGCACGGGGCGGTACGTGACGCCCCGGCGGCGGTATTGGTGCGCGGTTGATGCAGCCGTGATGCCCCGCGCGGCTCCGCTGCCTATCTCGGTCAGCCAATCGTCAATGTCGTTGATGGGGATCACGCCCTGGGGCCGCCCCTGCTCCGGCCAAAGGTCCAGCGTGGTGCTGCCGGTCCGCAGGTCCATCGCCACCGGCATGGCGGCAATCTGCGCCAACGTCACGGAACGCCGCGCGGCCAAGGGATCGTCGGCGGACATGGCACAGTAGCGCTTCTCCTCACCGATCAGGACATGCTCGACGGCGGCGCCTTGGGGGAGGCGGCGAAGGATCGCGAAGTCTGTGGTTCCGTCCAGCAGGCCTCCGCTGGGTGTGTTGGACCGGACCAGGTGCAGTTCCGTGTGCGGGAAGCGGCTCTTCCATTGCCGTTGGAACTCCGTGGTGTGCTCGCCGAGTGCCGACCAGGCGTAGCCGATGCGTGCCTGTCCGGTTCCGGCGCGGGCATCGCGTTCAAGGTCAGCCATCAGGGCGACGATCCGCCGTGCCTTGGCGACGGCCCGCTCGCCCGCAGGTGTGAGCGCAGCGCTGCGCGTGGTCCGTTGCACGAGCTTCACGCCCAAAGCGCCCTCCAGCGCTGCGATGTTCCGCGAGACCGCGGCCTGGGATATCCGCAGCTCGATGGCGGCATCCGTGAACGTGCCCTCGTCCACCACCGCGAGCAGGCAGCGCAGTTGCCGCAAGTCCACGTCCATGCGGCCTATTCTATTCATGCGTTCAGCGTATAAATAGCGTCATTCATGCATTTAGTGGATGGACGCCGCAAGCGCAGAATCTCCTCATGAACCAGACCCCTGCGGCTTCAGGAAAAGCCGGTGGCGCCGCTACCCTCGTGGCCAGCGCACTCTCCAACCAGCTCGGAGCAGCGAGTGGTTCGCTGGCCTTCCCTGCCCTGGGGCCGGTAGGTGTGGTGGCTGTGCGACAGCTCGTTGCCGCGGCCGTCCTCCTTCCCGTCGTGCGGCCGCGGCTGCGGGACCTGCGGTGGCATCAGTGGTGGCCTGTTCTGTTGCTGGCCGTGTCCTTCGGAACCATGAACCTTGGCCTGTATGCCGCTATCCAGCGGATCGGCCTGGGCCTCGCAGTGACCTTGGAGTTCCTTGGGCCGTTGGCCGTGGCATTGATCAGCTCTGGACGCCAGGCCGGCTCCCATCGGAAGGGCAACGTCCTGTGCGCCGTGGCTGCGGCCGGCGGGGTAGTGGCCATCACCCGGCCCGAAGCCTCCACTGATTTCGCAGGGATTGGCCTGGGCCTCATGGCAGCGTGCAGTTGGGCCGCCTACATTCTCCTGAACCGCGTGGTCGGCCAAAGAATCCAGGGAGTCCAAGGGACTGCGGCGGCCACGGGGGTGTCCGCCACGCTCTTCCTGCCGGTCGCCGTCGTGGTTTTCCTGAGCCAGCCTGTGGATGGTTTTGCCGTCCTGTGTGCCGTGGGCGCTGGGATCCTTGCTTCGGTGCTGCCATACGTGGCGGACCTGATTGCCTTGCGGCGGGTCCCTGCCAGTCTGTTCGGCATCCTGATGAGCATCAACCCGGTGTTCGCCGCCATCATCGGCGCGCTCGTGCTGCACCAGGACCTGGCCGCGCTGCAGTGGGCCGGGATAGGCCTGATCGTTGCCGCCAATGCGGGCGTGCTGCTCCTGGGCCGGCGCTGAGTCAGCCCCGGGCGGGCACGTCACCCGACGAGCCCCGGACCTGCAACTGCGACGGCACTTGGTGCAACCTTGCCGGGAGGTCTGGGGCGGTGAGCCGTTCCAGGATGAACTTCCCGGCCTCCACGCCCACGGCAAGGTTTCCGTTGTCCACGGAGGTCAGCGAGAGGTGGCGGATCTTGGCCAGGTAGGTGTTGTCGTAACCCACCAAAGACAGGTCCTGGGGTACGGACAAGCCAAGATCGTCGGCGGCGGACAGGGCGCCGATGCAGGCGATGTCGTTGTACGCGAAGATCGCGGTGGGCCTCTTCGCGGAAGAGAGCAGCCGGCCCGCCGCCGCATAGGCGCTCTCCTCGCTCACGCCACCGGCGACCACTACGGGCTCCAGCCCGGAACCGCGCATGGTTCGCTCAAAGGACAGTCGCCGCAGCTTGCCCACTTCGCCCGGGCCCTGCAAGTGTGCGATGCGCTCATGGCCCAGGGAGATGAGGTGTTCGGTGGCCTGCCGTGCGCCGGCGTCGTCGTCGTTGACCACAATGTCGACGCCGGGAAGGTGCGGTTCGCGGGTGCCGGCCAGGACCACCGGGATGCTCTGCGCAGCCCTTTCAATGGCAGCCGATTCCACCGTGGTTCCGACCACCACCAGTCCGTCGATCCGCTGCTCCAAGAGGGTCTCCACCGAGCTGCGCCCCACGCGGTTGTCCGTGTAGGAATCGGCGAGGACCGGCGAAACACCCGCCGAGTGAAGGGACGCAGTGAGCCCTTCAAGCAGTTCGACGAACCACGGGTTCCGGATGTCGTTGAGCATCACGCCGATGGTCCCGCTGCGCGGTCCGGACAAGCGTTGCGCCAGTCTGTTGGGCCGGTAGCCCAGTTGCTCCATGGCGTCCAGGACGGCACGACGGCGGGGCTCACTGACGTTGGCAGAGCCCTGGAGGACCAGGGAGACCAAGGATTTTGAGACTCCGGCGGTACTCGCTACGTCGCGGATGGTGGGCTTGGCGGCCATGCAGTGCCTCCTGTCGTGTGTCGTCCGGGTTCAAGCTTAGGGGCTTGACGGCTGTGACCTTCCACAGCCATTATGGACCGGTCCAAGTAAATTCCAAAGAGTCAATGAGGATCTTTCATGAGTGCACCGAATTCGCGGCAACTGGTCGCAGGGATGATTGGCGGTGGGCCGGGCGCCGACATCGGCAAGACCCACCGCTACGCCATGCGGCTGGACGGTCACTACGATCTCCAAGCCGGAATCTTCGGTCGGGATCCACGTCAGTCGAGCGACATTGCGGCCCACCTCGGCGTGCCCGGAGAACGCAATTACCGCAGTGTCGAACAAATGGCCGCCGCCGAGGCGCAACGCGAAGATGGGGTGGACCTCGTGGTGGTCGCAACTCCCAATGACAGCCACTTCGAGATCGCCCGGGCCTTCCTGGAAAAGGGCATCTCCGTGGTGTGCGAGAAGCCGCTGACCCAGGATTCCGCCACCGCGGCGGAACTGGTCCGCATCGCCGAAGACAACGACGCAATCCTCGCCGTCCCGCACTGCTATTCCGCCTACGCGATGGTGCGCCAGGCCGCCCGCATGGTACGCAACGGCGAGCTGGGCGCCATCCGGTTTGTCGACGTCGAACATGCCTCCGGCTGGGCCGCGACGCCTCTGGAGGACACAGGCCACAAGCAGGCGAAGTGGCGCACCAACCCGGACATCGCCGGTTTCCCGAGCGTCGTGGGCGACCTCGGCACCCACGCTTTCCACCTGCTCCGCTACATCACGGGGCTCGAGGCGCAGCGCCTGTCCGCCCGGCTCCAGGCGTTCGTCCCGGGGAGGCGGGTTTTCGACAACGCCACCGTTGAACTGGAGCTGACCGGCAACGTCCCGGCGCGCCTTTGGGCGAGCATGGCCGCCACCGGCCACAACCACGGACTCCGCATCCGCATCTTCGGCGAAAAGGGCAGCCTCGAATGGCAGCATGAGGACCCGCACCACCTCACAGTCCAGGACCTGGCCGGCGCCACCACCATCCTCACGCATGGGCTCGGCACCCTGCACGACGACGCGTCCCGGCTCACGCGCGTCGGCCTGGGCCACCCGGAGGGCTTCCTTGAAGCCTTCGCCAACTTCTACTCGGACCTCGCCGAGGTCCTCCGCGCCCGCCGCGACTCTTCGCCGCTCCCGGAGCGGGACCTGTCCTTCCCTACGGGGATCGACGGCCTGATCGGCGTCCAGTTCGTCGAGGCCGTCGCGGCCTCGCACCACGACGATTCCGCATGGAAAGTCCCCGCCTCCGCCCTACAGAAAGCAGCAGTCTGACATGCCCCGTTTCGCCCTCCTGGGAGCCGGCTTCATCGGTTCCGTCCACGCAGCAAACCTCGCCGCGCATCCCGGCATCGACTTCCGCTTGGTCTATGACGTGGACCAGCAGCGTGCGCAGTCCCTCGCCGCCGCCCACGGCGCTGCCGCCGCGACCTCGATCGAGGACGTGTTCAACCCCGGGGAAATCGACGCAGTCTTCATCGCGTCCTCCACCGATACGCACGCCGAACACCTTCGCCGGGCTGCCGCCGTCGGAATTGCCGCCCTGTGCGAGAAACCGATCGACCTGGACCTGGACCGCGCCCGCGAGACTGCTGCCTTCGCGCAGGAAACCGGCGTCCCGGTGATGGTGGACTTCAACCGACGCTTCGACCGCGACTACGCCGAACTCAAGCGCGTGGTGGACTCGGGTGGGATCGGCACGGTGGAGCTCATCCAGCTCACCTCCCGTGGGCCGTCAATGCCGCCGCTGTCCTACGTGGCGGTTTCCGGTGGCCAGATGCGGGACCAGACCGTTCACTTCTTCGACCTCGCACGCTGGCTTTCCGGCCTCGATCCCGTGGAAGTTTTCGCTGCCGGCTCGGCTTTGGCGGAGCCCGGGATTGTGGAGTACGACGACGTCGACACCTCCGCGGTGACGTTGCGGCTCCCCGGTGGGGCGTTGGTCCAGATCGATTCCGTGCGGCGCACAGGATACGGCTACGACGAACGCATCGAGATCATGGGCTCCGAGGGAATGGTGGAAGCCCGCCGCCACCGCAACGGAGCCGTGTCCCGCTACTCCGGAACATCCGTGGTGGACGACGGGCTCCACCCGGGTTGGTTCGAGCGGGTGCAGCCGACGTACGCTGCTGCACTTGCGGCCTTCGTTGCGTCCCTCGACGGCGGCACGGCCCCAACCCCTTCCTTGGAAGACGGCCTGAAAGCCCAAGCCATCGCCGAGGCCGCCGTCCTCTCCCTTCGCTCCGGCCGCATGGAACCCATCAAGTACTGAACCCAACTAAGTCGCATTAGTGCGCGTTTTGACGGTTCAAAACGCGCACAACTGCGACTCAGTTGGGGGAGAAGGCGGTGCGGAAGGCGGCCAGGGCTGCGTCGCCCGCTTCGATGCCCTGGCCGCCGATGGCGCCCGCTTCCATCCCGATCACACCCGTGTAGCCGGCGTCACGGAGTGCCCTGGCTATGGCCGGATAGTTGATCTCGCCCGTGCCGGGCTCGAAGCGTCCGGGAACATCTGCCACTTGGATTTCGCCGGTGAACGGCTGGGATGCCCGGACCAGCTCGATCAGGTTCCCCTCGCCGATTTGGGCATGGTACAGATCCAGCATCATCTTCACCCCGGGGTGGTCCACGGCCTGGACCAGCGCCAAGGTGTCCTTGGCCCGGGCGAGCGGGATGCCGGGATGGTCGAGGATGGTGTTGAGGTTCTCCAGGGCGAACGTGATGCCGTGCTGTTCACCCAGCTCACCGAGCTTCTCCAGCGTGCGCAGTCCTGTCAGCCACATCTCTCCCGTGGAGCGGTGCGTTGGCCGGACAGCGCGGCCGCCCTCACCCAATTCCGCGGGGTGCACCACCATCCGTTCCACACCCAGTTCCAGTGCCGTTGGAATGAGCTTCTCCGCGGAGGCCAAGACCTCGTGGGCGTTGGTGGGGTCGATGACGCTCCCGCCAAAGTAGCCGCTCATCGAAGAGAACCGGGCTCCCGTGCCGGCGAGGGCCGTGATGTCCTGGCCCCGGGTGTCCCACAGTTCCACCTCGAAGCCTTGGTCATGGATCCGGCGGACGCGTTCAATGAGCGGCAGCTCACCGTAGACCATCTCGGCGCAGACAGCCAGGCGGAAGTTCATGCCCCGGCTCCCTGCGGGACGCGGGCTGCCTCAGCGGCCTGGAGCTCAGCGATGTCCGAGACCTCAACCGGCAGCCCGGTCTGCGCCGACTTGAACGCGGCCAGGGCAATGGCCAACGCATTGCGCGCATCCACCCCACCCGGCGCTGCGACCGAGGAAGCCGCCACTGCGGCAGGGGAGGCGCCCGCCGTCGTACGTCCTCCCGCGTAACCGCGGCGCGCGGCGACGTCGTCCGCGAAGTGCGCCAGCTCGTCGGTGTAGGCGTCGTGGAAGAGGTGGATGTTGAGGCGCGAGGTGTCCGAGGCGATGCCGGCGGCGGTGTAGCTGGTGGCATTCGTGGCTTGCGGCGTACCTGCAGTGACCATGCCCGCGGAGCCGAACACTTCGCCGCGGACGTCGTAGCCGTAGAGCGCGTTGAAGTTCGCTTCCGCCACCGCAATGGCGCCGTTGCTGTACGTGACCGTCACGACGGCGGTGTCCAGCAGGCCGCCGGCCTTCGCCTCGGGTGCCACCAGGGCATCGGCGACGGCGTGGACCCTGACCGGAACGGCGCCCGGGTTCAACCAGTTCAGTGTGTCGAAGTCGTGGATGAGGGTTTCCAGGAAGATGGTGCCGGGCGCGATCCGTTCGGGGTTGCTGAGGCCTGCTTCCGTGCCTGGGTCGCGGGTGAGGGAGCGGAGCAGTTGCGGGACGCCCACCACGCCGTCGTCGATGAGCTTCCGGGCTGCCGCGAAATCGCTTGAGTAGCGCCGGTTGAACCCGAAGCGAAGTACGACGCCGGCACTCGCCGCTGCGTCGATGGCGGCGTCAAGTTCCTCGATGGTCCGTCCGCCGGGCTTTTCGCAGAAGACATCCTTGCCGGCGCGGGCGGCGGCAGCGATGAGGTCCGAATGGAAGCGCATGGGCGAGGCGATGAGGACGGCGTCCACGTCCGGATCAGCCAGGACATCGGCTGTGTCTGTGCTGATCTTTGTGACGCCCAGCGTCGTGGCAAGTTCCTGGACGGCCGGAAGGACGGGGTCGGCAATGGCCTCCAGCCGGGCATTCGGGATGCGCCGGGCAATGGATTCTCCGTGGAATCTTCCGATCCATCCGGCGCCGATCAGGGCGATGCGAACGGGCCGGTCTTCCGCGACCGGGTGCTGGAGGTACGTCATTGATGGCTCCTCGTCGATGGTGACTAGATCGTTCTAGTTCCCACCATGGTGGCACGGTATCGAAGGGGCTGTCTAGATCGTTCTAGTAGGTTTCCGGGATCGTCGCTCTTCGGGTGTCGATGCTTGCCCCAAGGCAACGTGCAGCACGGGGGCAAGGAGCAGGAGGGGCAGCATGCACACTCCAGCCCCCACGCCGGTCAGAACCACCGACCCTGCCATCAAGAGAAATCGGATGTCCACACCTTCAAAGAACTCCACAACGCACTCCTGAATCTCGGGTTTCCACTGAGCGATGAGTGCGCCGGGAGCGTCGAACGTGTCGGCGATTCAGCTGCTGCTTAGAGGTAATCTCCGGCGTGCTCGCGGGCGAGCTCAAGGAGGGTGGATTGAAAGGCAACTTCGGCCGGTGCGTAGACCTTGTCCTGGCGTTGGGCCAGCAGAATGCGGCGGAGGGGTGCAGCATCGCCGATGCTGATGACTTTCACCTCGGGATGCAGCAGGGCAACCGCTGTTTTAGGCGCAAGTGCCACACCCATGCCCACGCTGACCATGGCCTGGGCCTCTTGGTAGTCGTTGGCCAGAAAGCCGATGGAAGGCTCGAACCCCGCATTGTGTGCCGCGCGTTGGAGCACCTCAACCACGGGATGCGCTTCAGCCCTGACGATCCAGGATTCCTTCTTCAACTCCTCCATCCGGATCTCTTCGCGGTCGGCCAACGGGTGGCTGCGGGAGACGAGGAGCACGGTGCTCTCCTGGAAGACTTCGGTCAAGCGGATGCTGTCGTCGTGGAACCTGTTCCACGGGTAGTCCCACAGCAGGCAAATACCGGTGATGCCGGACTGGAGGTCGCTGACCAATTGGTCGAACCGTGCGCTGCGGACGGAGAGGCCAATCGCCGGGTAGCGCTTTTTGAAAGCCCGGATCACTACAGGAAGAAAGGATCCTGCGAGGGTAGGGAAGGTGCCAACAGCCAAAGAGCCCCGGTTGAGGCCGGCAATCTGGTCGAGGTCGGACTGGGCGGCCTTCATTTGGCCGACGATCTTCCGTGCATGGGCTGCCAGCACCTGGCCGGCCTCGGTGGGCACCACGCCACGGGAGCGGCGGTTCAGCAGGGGCTGCCCCACCTCCTGTTCGAGCTTGCGCAATTGCTGCGAGACGGCGGACGGCGTGTACATCATCAGGTCCGCCGCCGACGTGATGGATCCCTGCTCCACTACCTCGACCAAGAGTGCGAGTCGCCGGATATCGAAAAGACCCTGGTACTCATCGTTAAGCAACGCTTTACCCTTCCCCACAGATGGTTAATTCCATGCACTCTCATGCTGAATATAGGCACTCTTGATCCCTATCCGCCACCTCGCAGAGGATTTCATGGGCCGCATCGTTCACCTACCTCAATGAGTGAAGCATCTCTACATCCCCCCACACTTATCCAACATTGTCTTCATTTGTGAGCTGGCTCATTCTCGAAGTATCCCCTTCAACTCCGGGGCGTCGAAGAGCAAGGAAATGACCATGAAGATCGAAGCGGAATGGATGCGCGGTGGCACCAGCAAGTGCTGGGTGTTCGAATCAGCGGATCTGGCGGAGACCCAAACCAGTGTGGACGTCCTGCTCCCGCGGCTCTTTGGCAGTCCCGACCACCGGCAGATCGACGGAGTGGGCGGGGCAACGTCTACAACCAGCAAGGCGATGATCCTCCGTCGGCCACTGGACGGCGACGTGGATGTCGAGTTCACCTTCGCCCAGGTGGGCATCGAAGAAGCAGCCGTGGATTGGGGCAGCAACTGTGGCAACTGCTCGGCAGTGGTTGGCCTCTACGCGATCGAAAAGGGTTGGGTCAGCGCCGGTGACGATGTCACCCGGATCGTGACGCGCAATACCAACACCGGCCAGATCATCATCCAGCAGGTCGCCACACCGGCCGGAGCCTTGCCCACCATGCCCGAGGCCCGGATGCCCGGTGTGCCGTTCCCGGGTTACCAAGTGGGATTGGGCTTCCAGGACCCTGCGGGCAAAACGACCGGCAGGCTCCTGCCCACCGGCTCCGCCCGTGACGTGGTGCTTACCGGCGGAACACGCTGGGACGTTTCCATGGTGGACGCGGGTGCTCCGGTGGTGATTCTCCGGGCACAGGATCTTGGCCTCGACCCCGAGCACTACGACATGTGGTTCGGTGGCGTGGAACTGCAACTGCAGACCCTTGAGCGAATCCGCCGCCAGGCAGCCGTTCTTATGGGCCTCGCAGCCACGCCGGGGGAAGCCGCCCGCGCCGTTCCCAAAGTGGCGATAGTTGCTCCTCCATCCATCAACGACCCCGACGCCGATGCCAGCGTCATGATGCTCTCCATGGGCAAGCCCCACCCGGCACTGGCCATTACGGGAAGCATCGCGTTGACACTGGCCGCACGAACCCCCGGCACCGTCATGAACGAATTCATGGGCGCTGCCGTGCACCCCAGGCTCCGGTTGCGCACACCGGCCGGAGTCATCGAAACCTGGAGCGAGGAACGGGACGGATCCCAGCTCGTCGGCGTGGACCGCACAGCCCGCACCATCGCTTCCACCACCATCCACCTCCCTGAGGCCATCGACAGCACGGTCGATGCCTCACTCGCCGGCGCTACTCGATGAAGAGAGAGCATCATGACAACTAAGACTCCAGAAAAGACTGCCCCCAGCACCGTCAGTGAACACCAGCCCGCACCACCCAAGCGACGCCGTCGTATCCTTCTGGTGACGGCAGTTGCCATCACCGTCCTGGGCCTTGCGGCCCTCCTGCTTGGCGGTGTCATGGGCAATCCCTCGGCTGCCTCGGGATCGGAGCCGACCATGACCGCCACCCAGATCATTCCGTTGGTCATCCTGGTGGTGATGTTCGTTGTGGCAACCAAGTGGCCGCTGAACATCGGCGTGATGGGCTTGGTGGCCTCGTTCGGCGTGGGCTACTTCGTCCTGGGCATGACGGATAAGCAAATCCTCGAAGAGTTCCCGGCCAGTATTGTCCTGACGATCATCGGCGTCACCTACTTCTTCAGCATGGCCCAGCGAAACGGCTCGATCGACATCATTGTGCAAAGCTGCGTGCGGATGGTCAGGGGCAAGACGATGCTCCTGCCGTGGGTCTTCTTCCTCATGGCTGCCGCCCTGACCGCCCTCGGTACCTTCAGCCCGGCCGCGGTTGCCCTCCTGGCTCCGGCAGCCTTGGGCCTGGCTTACGAATCCAGGATCCACCCGGTCCTCATGGGTGCCTTCGTGATCAACGGAGCCCATGCCGGCGGTTTTTCCCCTCTGTCCGTAGCCGGCGTCCTCGTCCACGACATCGCCCACAAGAACGATTTCCCCATTGACCAAGGCGCCCTGTTCCTGGCCAGCTTCGCCCTGAACTTCATCCTGTCGGCGCTGACCATCGTGTTGTTCGCCCTCCTTGGCAAGCTCCGCGACAAGAACTCCAACGAATACGCCGAGCTCGACACTCCGCCCGCGGGCCGTGCCAGTGGGCAGCGAATCCTCACGCTGGTCCTGATCCTGGCGATCCTGGTATGCACCCTTGGCTTCCACATGCCGATTGGCTTCGTTGCACTGTCCGCCGGGCTTCTCCTGGCATTCGTCAACATCAAGGAACACAAGACCTTCATTGGCGGCATCTCCTGGTCCACCGTCCTGCTCGTGGCAGGCATGATCACGTACGTCTCCCTGCTCCAGCACGTGGGCGTGATTGACACCCTCGCGGAGATGGCGCTGGCGCTCGGTGCGCCCCTGCTGATCGCCTTGGTCCTTTGCTACGTCATTGGCGTCGGTTCCGCTTTTGCGTCTTCCACCGCGCTGCTCACCGCGTTCATTCCCATGGCAGGTCCGCTGCTCGCCACCAGCTCGCTCAGTGCTTCCGGAACCGTAGCTGCCTTGGCCATCGCCGCGACCGTGGTGGACGTTTCGCCGTTCTCTACCGATGGCGCCCTGGTGGTTGCCAATGCACGCGACTCAGACAGGCAGCGTGTCTACAAGCAGCTCATGATGTACGCAGGAGGAGTGGTCCTGGTGGCCCCCGCACTGGCCTGGGCGCTGCTGGTACCCACCGGCATCATGTAGCAGGCAGAGACCGCCGGACCCGAGTCCGGCAAGCGCAAAGGGAAACTGCACTCCATCGCAACAGGAGACCCGAAAGACGGGCGCAGGAACAACCCGAACGCTGGCAAGGGCGGGGCAGCTCAGAAGAGGTGCCCCGCCCTTGGCGTGCTGCGGCAAAAGCAAACGCGCGCACCTAGGCGCGCAGCCGCCGTCGGAATTCCCTGGGCGTTTGGCCCGTGTCGCGCAGGAAGTGCCGGTTGAAGTTGGAGAGGTTGGTGAAGCCAACCTCGTAGCAGATATCCGATACTGCTTTGTCAGTCCGCTCCAGGAGCCGGCGGGCGTGGGCGAGCCGCAGCTTCCTGACCAGGTCGCTGAAGTTCTGCCCGGTTGCCCGCTTGAAGTACTTGGAGAAGGCGGGCTCACCCATGCCCACCAAGGCTGCGGCTTCGCCCATGGAGAGGGGGCCGGCATGATGCGCGAAAACGTACTCGAGGACGATTTCCACCACGGCGGCGGCCTTCCCGTCGAGTTGCGGGTGAAACCACTCCGACGCGAGATAGCGCCGTTCACCCGCAGGAGCCGCACTGAGGATGCCGAACAGGTCCACCAGGTGCTGCAGGCGTCGCAGGCCCGTGGATGCTCCCATCGCCTCGATGGCCCGGGCCGCATCACCGGCCGCAGCTCCCAGGAACTCGATCCCGCGGGCGGACTCCTCCAGCAAGGGCTTGATCTGCGCCAATTCAGGCACCACGAGTGACGCCTGGGCAACCCACGCGCCCTCGAACTGGATCACGGCGTCGCGGTTCACCAGGACCTGGCCGGCTTCCAGGTCGCTCACCCAGTCGTGGGGGAGGCCCGGTCCGACCAGCACCACATTGCCGGGCTCGAACGTGCCCACATAGTCGCCCACGATGAACTTGCCGGGGCCCGCCCTGGTCAGGTGTATCTCGTACTCGGGGTGGTAGTTCCAACGCGCCAATGGGCTCGGGTAATCATGCTGGTGCCAGCGCACGGAGTGGTGCGGGTCTGCGGGCACCATTTCGCGCACCGCTTGCCGTCCCACCAGACTGCCGGCGAGCAGTGCGGGCATCCGAGCGGACATGGCAACCCTTCCGGTACGTGGCAAATAAGTATCAGTATGGTGTACTTCCGGCGCTAGTTGTCCCCGCCCCGGCTGCCTAGCCTTGAGGAAAATCAACGCGCCAAAGGAACTCCCGAAATGACAAGTGCACTGACGCCCTTGCTGGAACACCCCCACATGCCTGCCACCATGCGTGCCGCGGTCCTGCAGCGCCAGGGAGTGATGAGCCAGGCGACACTCCCCATACCGCAGTTGCAGCCGGACCAGGTCCTGGTCCAGGTGGCCGCTGTGGGCGTCTGCGGCAGCGACGTCCACTATTACGAGCACGGCCGGATCGGTAATTTCGTGGTGGAGCATCCGTTGATCCTCGGCCACGAACTGTCGGGGCGGATTGCCGCCGTCGGAACCGCTGTGGATCCCGCCCGCATAGGCGAGAGGGTCGCCGTCGAGCCTCAACGGCCCTGCCGGAGCTGCACGCAGTGCAAGGCCGGCAGGTACAACCTGTGCCCCGATATGGAGTTCTACGCCACCCCGCCGGTGGACGGTGCGTTCGCCGAGTACGTCGCCATCCAAAGCGACTTCGCGTACGCCATCCCGGACTCGGTGAGCGACGACGCCGCAGCCTTGATCGAGCCGCTGTCCGTGGGTTTGTGGGCCTGCCAGCGCGCGGAGGTCCAGCCGGGAAGCAGGGTACTCATCGCCGGTGCCGGGCCTATCGGCATCATCGCAGCGCAGGCGGCGCGGGCGTTCGGGGCCACCGAAATCCACATCACGGACATCGCGGAGGATCGCCTGGCCTTCGCCTTGGAGCATGGTGCCACCCACGCCCTGAACGCAAAGACGGACAGCGTGGAAGGGCTCGACGTCGATGCCTTCATTGACGCTTCCGGCGCACCTGCCGCTGTCCGTGCCGGGATCAAGGCAGTGGGACCCGCGGGCCGTGTCATCCTGGTGGGTCTTGGCGCCGACGACGTGGAACTTCCCGTGTCGCATATCCAGAACCGGGAGATCTGGCTGTCCGGCGTGTTCCGGTACACCAATACGTGGCCCCTGGCGATCCAGCTCCTTGCTGACGGCAAGGTGGACCTGGACATCCTTGTTACCGGGAAATTCGGGCTCGATGAAGCCGAAGCGGCACTGCGCGCAGGCAAGGAAGCGGGGCAGCTCAAGGCCCTGGTCTACCCGGGCCGCTGACCGTAATCCGGTGCCGAAAACTTTTTTCGAAACCACCCGTCACGTTTCAGGAGGGGTCTGCACATATCCAGTGCCTATGTCGTTGCATCGCAATCTGTGTTGTCGCCCTTTTCGACGCAGTTCCGCGGGCAACGTTGCGTTAGCAGTGATGGATGTGGCGGGTTCTGGGGCCCGCCCGGGGCGCCGTCACTGCGGATAACCGGGCTAAGTGCGGTCGGTCGTCTGAGTCGCGACCGGCCGCACGTTCAAAGTCCGCAAGGGGCTGTCTTGGATCGTTCTATAGACTGGCTCCGGCGGAGGAGGGACATGGCAGGCAAACGCCCCACACTGATGGACGTCGCTGAAGCGGCCGGGGTTTCCCGCGCGCTCGTGTCCATCGTGATGCGCGATGCTCCCGGTGCGTCAGAGGCCACCCGGCTCAAGGTCCAGGAAGCCGCCCGGCACCTCGGATACCGCCCGGACAGCCGTGCCAGGCTCCTTCGCAGCAGCCGGACCAGGCTCCTGGGCATCAGCTTCTCCACGGCGCACGCCTTCCATGCCGAAATCGTGGACGCGGCCTACGCCGGCGCCACCGAACGCGGTTATGACATTGCCCTCAGCGCTGTGGCCAACGGCCGCCCGGAACAACGGGCCGTCGAATCACTCCTTGACCTCGGCTGCGAGGCCCTGATCCTGATTTCGCCGTTGCTCGGAGAGGCCGAACTGGCGGGCTATGCCGCGCGGGTGCCCGTGGTCAGCCTGCTCCGGGACGATGTTGGCGAGGCCTTGGATTCCGTCAGCAGCGACGATTTCGAGGGAATCCGTATCGCGATCGAACACCTCACCTCGCTGGGACACGAACGGATAGTCCACGTCGACGGCGGCAGTACCGTATCCGGTCCGCAGCGCCGCGAGGCTTTCCGCGCAGAAATGCTCAGGCGGGGTCTGGAGCCCCGGACCGTGGCCGGTGGACCCACGGAAGAGGACGGGCTGCGCGCAGGGCATGAGCTCCGTGCGGACCCGCCCACGGCCATCATCGCCTTCAACGACCGCTGCGCACTCGGCGTACTCGAAAGCCTCAGGGCCGCCGGACTCCGCGTTCCGGAGGACGTCTCGGTCCTCGGCTATGACGACAGCCAGTTCGCACGGCTCAGCTACGTCCAGTTGTCGTCGATCAGCCAGGACGCGCCGCTCTTGGCGCGTGCCGCCGTCGAACGCGCCATTGACCGCCTGGAAAGCCCGACGCCGGCGGCGCACCAGGTGCGGACCCCGCACCTGGTGGTTCGCAGCACCACCGGCCCAGCTCGGGCGTAGGCGCGCCGCGGAGTCCGGGGCGCGCCCGTTTACGCCGATCGCGCCCGTGGCCCCGCTCGCCAACCCTGGGCGCACCCGTTCCCGCCGATCGCGCCCTTTCTTGCGGGTGCCTGGAGCGGCTATGGGTGCGAGGAGTGTTCCGTGTGGGTGCGTAGGGCGGGTGTCGTTGCGCAAGGCGGGTGCGAGTGCGGGTGCGTGGGGGCGCGCCCATTTCCGCCGATCGCGCCGTGGTCCCGCTCACCAATCCGGGGGCGCACCCGTTCACGCCGTTCGCGCCCGTTCTTGCGGGTGCGTGGAGCGGCTATGGGTGCGATGGATGTTCCCTGGGGGTGCGGGTGCGTGGGGGGCGCACCCGTTCACGCCGATCGCGCCCGTGGTCCCGCTCGCCAATCCGGGGGCGCACCCGTTCCCGCCGATCGCGCCCATTCTTGCGGGTGCGTGGAGCGGCTATGGGTGCGATGAGTGTTCCGTGTGGGTGCGCATGGCGGGTGCGGGTGCATAGGGCGGGAACGGTTGCGTGGGGGCGCACCCGTTCCCGCCGTTCGCGCCCATTCTTGCGGGTGCGGGGAGCGGCTATGGGTGCGATGGATGTTCCGTGTGGGTGCGCAGGGCGGGTGCGGGTGCGCAGGGCGGGAACGGTCGCGGGGAGTGTCCCGGGGGGTGCGCAGGGCGGGTGCGGGTGCGCAGCACGCGCCCCTACACCGCGTCCGGCTGGCTGTCCGGCGATTCGGCCGAGACCGTGTCCGAGGTCAGCGGATGGGCGATCTCGTCGCTGGTCATGCGGGCTGCGAAGAGCGCCAGGAAAGCCATGAGCGGGCAAACCAAACCGCCCACGAAGAAGATCAGCCAGATCGGCACCACCTCGGCAACCGGACCGGCCAAGGCCATGGACACGGGCATCAAAGCCAGCGAGACGAAGAAATCCAGGCTGGAAATCCGGCCCAGCAGATGCGGTGGTACGCGTCGCTGCAACAGCGTGCCCCAGATGACCACGCCGATCCCCTCGGTCACGCCGAACACCACCATCGCCGCGCCCAACCACCAGAACTCGGTGATAAAGCCAATCGCAGCAACGGGAAGGCTTCCCAGTCCCCACGTCACTACCATCACCGTCAAATAGCGCCGTGGCAGGGGGAACGAAGCCGTGGTCAGCGAAGCGACAGCGCTGCCAACGCCCATGATGGCCAGCAGGAACCCGAACATCCTCGAGTCGCCACCCAACTGGTCCCGGACCACGAACGGCAACAGCACCTCGATGGGACCGATCAGGAACAGCACGGACAGGCACGCCCAAATGAGTGTCCACAACAGCCACGGGGTTCGCAGGGTGTAGATGAACCCTTCCTTGAGATCGAAGAAGAAGGATGACTCGGTGGGGCCCTCAGCCGGGGCCACCCCGCGGGCGTCCAAGGTTTGCCGGCTCAGGAAATTAAGGATGCCGAACGCCAGGAAGTGGCACACGGCAACCCCGGCCACGGCAAACGCGGGCGACAAAGATGCCACAATGATGCCGGCCAGGGCTGGGCCAGCTGCCTGCTGGAGGATGGGCCGGACGGTCCCTTCCATCCCGTTCGCCGCCAACAGGTCCTCGGCGGGCAGTATTCGGGGCAGGATGGCCGAATAGGCAGGAAAGAAGAACGCCTGGCCAACGCCCAGCACGAAGGCTCCCAAAGCCAGGTGCCACAACTGCAGGACATTGAGCATGGCCAACAGGGAGACTGTGGCGATGACGGCGAGGTTGGCACCCTCCACCGCGATGATCAGCAGGCGCTGCGGAAAACGGTCGGCCGCGATCCCGCCCACCAGCACAAAGGCCACCAGGCCGATGCTCGCTGCCGTTGCCACCAAGGACAGTTCCAGCGGACCCCCACCAAGGTGGATCACCTCGTAGACCATGGCGACGGCCCACATGCCGGAGCCGAAAATCGAGATGGACAACGCGGAAATCAGCACACGGAATTCCCGGTGTGTGAAAGGACGCAGCGCCCTCAGAGCCACCATCACTCCAGCCTAGACCTGGGAAAGCCGGCGGGGGAGGGGCGCCCGCGCCGGCGCGGGAGGGGTGTCAGTTATGAAGCGCCCGACGGAGGGGCGTCGCCGTCGTCAATATCCGGACCTTCGGCAGGATCCTGGCTGTGGAGGCCGACGTCGTGCGCCACCCACCCGTCCGTCTCGCCTTCGGCCGGAGCGTCTGTATGGTGCCTGATGAAGTGCTCTGGCTTGTCGGTTGCGCTCATGACGGATACTCCCTGTCCGTGGGTGGACCTGCTTCCGTGAATGCCCTCAGTCTACGCCGGGGCCCTGTCTTGTGGCATAGGCTGTGAACATGCCGAAGCGACCCAACCCGGCGGTACGAATCGCCCAGGAAACAGCCCACAACGCAGTGTTCGACGCCCAAGGCAACACCAAGCCAGGCGTCCACAACGTGCTGCTGAAAGCCGTGGAAGTACAGCGCCCGCTGGTCCTCGCGAACCTCAAAAGAATGCAGCGAAGGCACCCCCATGCGACGCCCGACCAACTGGCCGCCAAGCTGGAACGCGACTACCTGACCGCAGTGGCAGGTGGGGGAGCCGGGGTAGGTGCCATCGCCGTCGTTCCCGGACTGGGAACCGCGGCGTCGCTGGGTCTTTCCGCCCTGGCCACCGTGGGATTCCTGGAAACCACTGCACTGTACGCGTCGTCTCTGGCCGAACTGCACGGCATCCGGCTGACCGATCCCGAACGCGCGCGCACCATGGTCATGGCCATCATGCTCGGCGAGGAAGGGACATCGCTGCTGGGCGCGCTGAGCGGGCAATCGCTGGGCCGCGGCAAAGGCGTGACCCACGCGTGGGGACGGACGCTGACCAAGAAGATTCCGGGCAGCGGATTCGGTGTCATCCGGGACGCGATCCAACGGGCATTCCTGAAGAACCTTGTGAAGAAGCAGGGCTCGGCGTTCCTGGGCCGCGCGCTGCCCTTCGGGGTTGGCGCCGTGGTGGGCGGAGCCGGCAACCTCATGATGGGCCGGGCAGTCATCGCCTCCGCCAAGGAAGCTTTCGGCGCCCTGCCCGCAACTGTTCCCGGCGAGTTGCTGCCGACCAATGCGAAAAACCAAATCCTGGAAGGCGGTACCAGTGGATCTCAACGCTGACCTCGGAGAGTCGTTCGGCTCCTGGACCATGGGCGACGACGCGTCGATGTTCCGCATCGTCAGCAGCGCCAACGTAGCCTGCGGATTCCACGCCGGAGACCCGCTGACAATGCTGGACAGTTGCCGGGCAGCGTTCGACCTGGATGTCCGGGTGGGCGCGCATGTCGGTTACCGGGACCTCGCGGGCTTCGGCAGGCGCTCGCTGGATATGAGCTTCGATGAACTCTTCGGCGACGTCCTCTACCAACTCGGTGCGTTGGATGGAGTGGCCCATGCCGTCGGCGCCTCCGTGGATTACGTGAAGCCGCACGGTGCCCTTTACAACCGGATCGTCCACGATCCGGAGCAGGCGGAAGCAGTGGTTGCCGCTGTCCACGCTTATGATCCCGGGCTCCCCGTGCTCGGCCTGCCGGACTCCGTTTGGCTGAATCTCGCCGAAGAGTCGGGGCACCCCGTTTTCCGGGAGGCCTTTGTGGACCGGGCCTACCTTGCTGACGGGACGCTCGTGCCGCGCTCACAGGAGGGTGCCGTGTTGCACAACCCCGCCGACGTAGTGGCCCAAGCCGTGCGGATCGCCACCCGCGGCGAAGTGGTGGCCCAGGACGGAACGGTGGTCTCCGTGAAGGCCGATTCCCTCTGCATCCATGGAGATACGCCTGGCGCCGTCGAGATGGCCGCAGCCGTCCGCAGCGGCCTCGAAAAGGCGGGTGTGGAGATCCAGGCGTTCGCCTAGTCTGGTGTTCGGACTGCAGCCCAAGGAGGCCCGATGAGTGCCATAGTGATGGATCCCGGCGCGTTGACCCTGGTTGTGCCTCCTGACAAGGCCTTGGACCGTGCGTCCCTCGCCTTGGCCAACGCCTTGCTGGGGAATCCCGATTCGGCTCCCGGCCTTGAAGTGCTGGTGGGTGGGCTCCGGCTGCGTTTTGTCACCGGCACGGCCATCGTCGTGACGGGCGCAGAGGGCTTGGTCAGGCTCAACGGTTCCGAGCTGGCCATGAACAAAGCCGTGCGGGTGGCTCCAGGTGCCGTGCTGGAGTTCGGACGCGCACTGTTCGGGATCCGCTACTACCTTGCCGTCCAGGGCGGGATCGAGCCCCAGCCCGATGCCCTCCATACCGGCCGCACCCTTGCGTTCGGCCGGCCCCACGGACACGGCTTCCCCGCCGTGAACCAGCCCGCCCGGCGTGCCCTGGATGCGGAACGGCCCGTGGTGGCCAGGGTATCGCCCGGACCGGACGCGCAATCGTACGACGCCGGCACCTGGCTTCGGTTGACCACGGAACCGTGGACTCTCTCGCCGGAGTCGGACCGCGTGGGCGCCCGGCTGGGAGGACGGCCACTCTCCCTTGAGGGGTCTCCGGCACCCGGCACCCAACCGCTGGTGGCCGGCTCAGTCCTGCTGCCGCCGTCGGGCCTTCCCGTCATCGCCCTCGCAGACCATCCGGCGACGAGCGAATCGCCGGTGATCGCCGTGGTGCGGGACGAGGACCTGGATTCCCTGGGGCAGGCCCGGCCCGGGCAGATGGTGCATCTGCTGGGGTGAGAATGGCGGTGCGGGATTTTCTCAAGAATGGGCGTTGGTGAGAAAATCCGCTGGTCCTACCCGAAAATCAAATGCGCCGCCGTGAAGATCAGCAGTCCGGCAAGGGCACCCACCACGGTGCCGTTGATCCGGATATATTGGAGGTCCTTGCCCACTTGCAGTTCGATCTTCTGTGAGGTTTCCTCGGCGTCCCAGCGGGCAACCGTGTCCGAGATGACCCCGGCAATGTCTGAGCGGTAGGTGTTCACCAGATAACCGGCAGCATCCCCGATCCACGCGTTGACCTTCCCGGCCAGTTCGGCGTCGTTGACCAGCCGGGCGCCGAAGTCGCGCACGGCGCCCTTGAACCGTTGGCTGAGTTCGCTGTTGGGATCGTCGACGGCGGTCAGCAAGGCGTTCTTGACGGTTCCCCACGTGCGGGACGCCAGTTCGCGGACCTCGGGGTCTCCAAGGATCTGGGCCTTGATGGCCTCGGCCCGCTCGATCATGGCGGGGTCGTGCTGCAGGTCCTGGGCGAGGTCGGTCAGGTACGTGTCAATGGATTGGCGGACCTGGTGGTTGGGGTCGTTCTGCACTGCGCGGACGAACTTCAGAAGCTCCACGTACACCTTGTCGCCCACCAGCCCGTCCACGAACGTGGGCACCCAGACCGGCGAGCGGTCCGAGACGAGCCGGTTGACCGTGTTGTGGTTGGCATCCACCCAGTCCGCGGCCCGGTCCACCAGCAGGTCCACGAGCTTGTGGTGGTGCCCGTCGGCGAAGATCCGCTCAGCCATGCGTCCGACGGGCGGACCCCACGGCGGGGTGAGCAGGTGCTTGCGGACCAGTCCCTCAATGACTGCCTGGACGTCGTCGTCATTAAGGACGGTGAACGCACCGCGGATGAGGGCGCCGCCTTCCTTGGCCACGCGCTCCGGGCCGCCGGGGCTGGACAACCAGGTGCCGGCCTTCCGCGCGATGTCGATGCTGGCGAGCTTGTCCTGGACCACTTCCTGCGAGAGGAAGTTGCTCTCCACGAAATCGCTGAGGGATTCACCGATCTGGTCCTTGCGGCGGGGAATGATGGCGGTGTGGGGGATCTTGAGTCCCATGGGGTATTTGAACAGCGCCGTGACCGCGAACCAGTCGGCCAACGCACCCACCATGCCGCCCTCGGCCGCGGCCCGGACGTACTCGAGCCACGGATACTGCTTCTGCAGCGCAAACGCGAACAGGAAGATCACGGCCATGACCAGCAGCAGGGACAACGCCAGCCGTTTCATGCGGCGCAGCGCGGCCGCCTTCTCCAAGTCACCATCGGAAAGACCGACGACGGCGGAACGCGCTTTGGGGGTAGCCGTACCTGTGGTGGGGGCTGGTTGGGGCGGGTTGGTGACGTCTTCGGCTGGGATTTGTTCAGAGTTCACCTGCATTAGCCCAGACTAGCGCTGTGCGTGCAGGCGCGTGGGCTACCGTGGCTGCATGACCAGTGAATCCTTCGACTCCCCGCGCCCCAGGGTCTACGCGCACCGCGGTGCCAGTGCTGCCTTCGCCGAGCACACCCGTGCCGCATATTTGAAGGCCATCGCCGACGGCGCCGACGGAGTGGAGTGCGATGTCCACCTCACCCGTGACCAGCACGTGGTGTTGCTGCACGACGCGACTCTGGACCGCACCTCGAACGGCACAGGCACCGTGGCGGACAAGACCTTGGAGGAACTCCGTGCACTGGACTTCTCGTCATGGAAAGGTGCCAGGATTCCCGAGGCCTACGGTGGGATCGCGGACCAGTTCCTGACGTTGCCGGAGCTCCTGGACATCCTTCGCGGAGCCGACCGTGAGATTGGCTTGGCCATCGAGTTCAAGCACCCCAGTCCTTACCAGCTGAAGCTTGAGGAGCGGGTGCTGGATCTGTTAGCGGCTGAGGGCTGGACCCCCACGGATTCACGCGTGGACAACATCCAGGTCTCCTTCATGAGTTTCGACACGGATTCCGTGCAGCGCCTGCTGGAAGACGTACCTGCCGGGCATGTCTGCCAGTTGGTGGACAACTTCACGGTCCGGGAACTGCGCGACGAGCTGGGACTGGGCCCCATCACGGCCGGCGCCGTAGCCAACGTCATGAAGGCAGCCCAGCAGGAAGCCGAACGCGTTTTGGACGAAGGCGAGGCGGGCATCGCTGGTCCTGGCATCGACTATGTGCGGGAACATGCCCGGAACGTGCAGCGGTGGTTGGATGCCGGGCGTATTTTCCGGGTGTGGACAGTGGACTCCGAGAAGGACGTTGCACTGTGCCAGGGCCTGGGCATCCACGAGATCACCACCAACCGGCCAGCACAGGTCCTGGCACAGTTAAGCGTGCCCAGCAGATAGACGAAACTTTGGCGGGCCTCGCGGCCGTTGTGATTGAGTGGTCTCATGTCACTTCGCTGGTCACCCAAGGCAACTCATACCCTCTCAGCCATAGGTTTGAGCGCGCTCCTGATGGCCAGCGCCATGAAGCACTTCCGGACACCCTCCTTCTACAACCCCGTTGTGCCGGAATACTTGTGCCGGAATGACGAGCCGGGCGGTGCACCGAACGGCCCCTTGGCAGTTATGTCCCGCGAGGAATGGATCGCCTCCTCCGGGTTGCTGGAGGCGACTGCCGCCGTCGGCCTGTTGATTCCGGCTACCCGCAAGGCTGCCGCGGACGGCACCACTGCGATGTTCGCAGCATTCCTGGCCGGGCATATTGACGCGTTGCGACGTGCCTATGGTCCGTACGGCTCACAGAAGGAGCGACGGATCCACACCCTGCGCCTGCCGTTGCAGATTCCGCTGATCCTGTGGTCGTGGAGCCTGCGGAAGTGAAGCTCAGGGATTCACCGGCCTTCAAGATCGCTCTTTCACTGAGCATTGCGACGGGCCTGTACGGAGTTTCTTTCGGAGCCTTGTCCGTGGCTTCGGGCTTCGATTTCTGGCAGACCATGGTGCTGAGCCTGCTGCTGTTCAGCGGCGGTTCGCAGTTCGCGTTCATCGGGGTGGTGGCCGGCGGCGGTTCCGGCGTGGCAGCGATGACGGCCAGCGCCCTGCTCGGTCTCAGGAACGGCATCTACGGTATGCAGATCAACGCGATGCTGCGTCCCGGCGGATGGAAGCGCTACGTCTCAGCGCACATCACCATCGACGAGTCCACGGCCACGGCGTCCGGCCAATCGGATGTGGACGAGCAGCGCAGGGGGTTTTGGACCGCTGGCATTGGAATATTCGTCTTGTGGAATATCTTCACCGCGATCGGAGCGCTTGCAGGCGATGCCATGGGCGATCCAAAGCAGTGGGGCCTCGATGGAGCGGCGGTTGCCGCTTTCCTCGCCCTCCTTTGGCCCCGGCTGAAAGGCCGTGAACCATGGGCGATTGCGGCTGCCTGCGCACTGGCCACTATCCTGGCCGTCCCGTTCGTCCCCTCCGGCGTTCCTATCCTGGTGGCCGCGCTGGTGGCCGGGGTCATCGGCTGGTTCAGCCACGCCCGCATGGATGAGGGCCTGGAACCGGACATCGATCCGTACCCGGAAAACAGGCATGACCACAAAAGCGCAGAAGGCCGGGCGCAGCGGGAAGGCGGCATGGAATGAATCTCTGGCTGTGGATCGCCATCGCCTGCGCGCTGGCCTACCTGACCAAGCTGGTGGGCTACTTTGTCCCCGCAAAGCTGTTGAAGAGCCCGCGGATCATGCACATCGCGGGAACCATGACCATTGGCCTGCTGGCGTCGCTGACGGTGGTTAATGCCGTCGCTTCCGGTCAGGGCTTGGTGCTCGACGCCCGTATGGGCGCCTTGGTGGCTGCCGCCGTCGCGCTTTTGCTCCGGGCGCCGTTCCTGGTGGTGGTGATCTCCGGCGCGGCCGCGGCGGCCTTGCTGAGGCTGATCGGCTGGGGCTAGACGCTCCGGGTCCTAAACAGCTTCGAAGGAAACGCCCGGAATGTCCGACTGCTCCGGCAGCGGGCGTGAAGGGCGCTCGGTGCGGATGGCGTCTTCCACCAGCGCCAGCGGACGCTTCCACGCTTCGGAGCCAGGTTCCATGGTGTCCACTGAACCGATGAGCATGGCCACGAGCCGCACCATGTCTTCGATGGTGATGTCACGGCGCAGGGAACCCTGTCCCTGTCCGCGTTCCAGCAGCGTGGCCATGGTGTCGATGAGCCCTCGGGTGATGCCCACCAGGAGCCCGCGGCGGCCGGCGACGGCGCTGAGCAGGTTGGCTTCATCGCTTGCCACGCGCATCACGGCGTCGATGAGTTTCATGAGCCCCTCGGCGGCGTCCATGCCGTCCAGGGCCTCCTGGGCCACCGGATCCGCGTGCTGGCGGAGCTCGCGGGACAGAGCGGAAAGCACAAGTTGTTCTTTGTCGGAGAAGTTACGGAAAAGGGTTGCGGGACCTACCCCGGCCGTCGCGGCAATGGTCTGCAAGGGCACTTCGGGGCCGTGTTCACGGAAACACTGACGTGCCGCGGTGATGATTTTGTCCACATTGCGTGCAGCGTCGGCCCTGAGGGGCTTGCGTTCGGAGGGCAGTTCCATGCTGCCCAGACTAGCAATGGAGCGCTGATCACCAGTGGTTACGCGGGAGTAGGCTGTTATATGACAAACCGGTACGTGAAACACTGGTTTTCATGTTGCTTGCATTCTCAGTAGCCCCTTCGGGCCAGCCCGCTTCCGCTCCCAACGATTCACCCAACGCAGACGCCTCCGTCCACGACGCCGTGGCTGCCGCGGTGAAGATCGTCAGGGAGTCCGGACTTCCCAACCAGACCGACTCCATGTTCACCACCATCGAGGGTGAATGGGACGAAGTTTTCGACGTCGTCAAACGCGCCACGGAGGCGGTGGGGCGCTATGGCAGCCGTGTTTCCCTGGTCATCAAGGCAGATATCCGCCCCGGCTACTCGGGTGAACTGACCGGCAAGGTGGAACGGCTCGAGGGCGCGCTCAAGAACCAGGAGTAGTTCCTTCCGCACGGCTGCGCCGGGTGCAAGACTGGGGCGCATGATTGAACACGTGACCGAGCCCGGCTGGGTTGAGGTGGAGCGTTACTTGACTGACGTCGTGGTGCGTCCCGATCCTGCCCACGAACGGGCTTTGACGTCCGCCGTCGAGGCGGGCATGCCGGCCATCGAAGTTGCTCCCAATGCGGGGAAGCTGCTGAAGATGCTGGTCCAGGTGTCCGGCGCCACGCGGGTCCTTGAGATCGGTACGCTGGCGGGCTTCAGCAGTATGTGGATGGCCCAGGGGCTGCCCGACGGCGGCCGCCTGGTCACGTGCGAATACCTCCAGAAGCACGCCGACGTGGCACGCGCCAACCTCGACGCAGCCGGGGTTGGGGACAAGGTGGAGATCAGGGTGGGGGCTGCCCTGGATACGCTGCCCACGTTGGAAGCCGAAGAACCGTTCGACTTCGTCTTCATCGACGCGGACAAGGAAAACGATTCGAACTACCTCGATTGGGCCATCCGGCTGGGACATCCCGGCACGGTGATCGTGATCGACAACGTCATTTGGGACGGGTCCATCCTGGAGCCGGAACGCGACGAAGTGAACGCGCCGGGCATCATCCGTGTGCTGGACATGCTGGGCCAGGATCCACGGCTGGACTCCACCGCCATCCAGACGGTGGGCAGCAAGGGTTGGGACGGCTTCGCGATCGCGCGGGTGCGCTGATGGATTTCAGCCTCCGCGCTGCAGTGGTTGATGACGCCGAAGACATGGCGGTCATGCACGTCCAGGCCTGGCGGGAGAGTTACGGCCACTTGCTGCCGCCGGAGTTTTTCGCCAAGCAGGAAGCTGCCCTGCCGGACAGGATCATGCGGTACCGGGAATATATTGCCGCGGGGCACCGGAGGATGCTGGCCCACGGGCCGGACGGGGAACTCGTAGGCATCGCGGCGTCGGGGCCAGGCAGGGACGAGGACAGTCCCTGCGAGGTGGAACTCTTCATGCTGTACACCCTGCAGTACGTCCACGGCCGGGGTGTGGGCCAGGCGCTGGTGGATGCCCTGCTCGGCAACGGGCCCGCGTACCTGTGGGTCCTTGACGACAATCCGCGGGCCCAGGCCTTCTACCGGCGCAACGGCTTCGTCCCCGACGGTATGCGGCAACTGTGCGATCCGTCCTGGTACTCCTTGCCTGAACACAGGATGGTCCGGGCCTAGCCGCCATGCGCTCCACTAGGCTGGAACCATGACTGACGCAGGACGGATCCAGTGACCAAATCCAGGAAAGGCAAGTCCGGCAGGTCCGGCAGTTTCGGCGCTCAAAGGTCGACGGCGGCAGTCATCGAGGTGCCCGAGGGTACCCGCCCCGATGGTCCGGTCGCTGGCGTGTATTACATCGACACCGGCGACTGCGAGCTCCTGCCGGATCCGGACAACGGCAATGGCTGGCTCCTGAAGATCAATGGCGTGCTGAGCTCGCATATCGACCTCGCTGATCCGTTGTTCCTCGACTTCGAATACATGCGCTGGATCGCTGCCCTCGTGGAGTCCCGGTGGCCACGGGAAACCAAGCCCAAGCTCCGGGCCCTGCACTTGGGCGGGGGAGCGTGCTCCATGGCCAGGTATTTCAACGCCTCGTACCCCGATGCCCGCCAAGTAGTTGTGGAACTCGACGGAAAGCTCGCCGAGTATGTCCGCGGCTGGTTCGACCTTCCCAAGGCCCCACTGTTGCGGATCCGGGTGGGGGAGGCCCGCCAGGTGACAGAGCAGCTCACTCCGGACACCCGCGACCTCATCATCCGTGACGTCTTCGCCGGAGCCTTCACTCCGCGCGCCCTGACAACCCGCGAGTTCAATGCCCACGCCGACGCCGTCCTGGCGCCGGACGGACTGTACGTGGTGAACTCCGGCGACGCCCCGGACCTGAAGAATGCCCGGGCCGACGCCGCCACCATCGCTGACACGTTCGAACACACGCTGATCATTGCCGATCCGCCCATGCTCAAGGGCAGGCGCTACGGCAACATGATCATGGCGGGCAGCCACGTTCCTTTCGGTGATGATCCCAGCCTGGCCCGCAGGCTCCTTGGCGGCGCAGTTCCCGCGCATATGTGGAACGATGCCCAGGTCCGCGCGTTCGCGGCGGGAACCCCCGTGCGGCACGATCCTGCCCCGATGCCGGATCCCGCCGCGACGCCGGATCCCGCCTCGGCGCCCGATCCCGCCGCGGCGTCGGATCCTGCCGCGGCGCCCGAAACGTAAACGCAGCGCTGGGCTTCCCAGCGCTGCGCTAACCTGCACTGCCCCCGAGCCCTAGGCCCGGCTCAAGGACGTGTTCCAGGCTTCCCAAAGCCGGGCGTACCTGCCGCCGTTGGCCAGCAATTCCTGGTGCGAGCCCGATTCGACGATCCGCCCCTGGTCCATGACCACCACCGTGTGAGCCGTTGCCGCCTGGGAGAGCCTGTGTGCGATCACCACCGACGTGCGCCCGGCCAGTGCGGCGTCGGCTGCCTGGTCCAACATGGTTGCCGAGCCAGTGCCCGCTTCCGCCGTGGCTTCATCGAGGACCGCGATGGGCGGATCCTTGAGCATCAGCCGCGCCAGGGCCAGTTGCTGGGCCTGTTCCGGCGTGAGTTGGTGGCCGCCGGCACCTACGAAAGTCTCCAACCCGTCGTCGAGCATTTCATGCCAGGCAGCGCCGACGTCCCGCAGGACGCGCCGCAACTCGTCAGAAGAGGCGCCGGGCTTGGCAAGCCGAAGGTCCTCCGCGAGCGTTCCGGAGAACACATGGACTTCCTGGCTGACCATGGCGATCCGCTGGTGCAGTTCCGCCGCGGAAGCAATGGCCGCATCGAGTCCGCCCACCAGCACCCGCCCGTCGTCGGGCTTTTCGAGTCCCATGACGACCTTGGCGAGCGTGGTCTTGCCGGCACCGGATGTCCCTACGATCGCCACCCTTTCACCCGCCGCGACCCGCAGGGACACGGCGTTCAGCGCCGGCCGCTGTCCGGGGTAGCTGAAGGTCAGGTTGTCCAGGACCACGGCGTCCGACGCCGGTCCTCCCGCCGGACGTTCGACGGCGGTCCGCTCGGCTTCCCCGGAGGCGGTGCCCCGCGTCAGCCCGAACATCCGCCCGAGTCCGGCAGCGGCCTTTTGCAGTTCATCGAACTGTCCCAGCACCAGTCCGATCGGATCGAACAAACGGTAGAAGTAGAGGGCTGCCGCCGTGGCCGCTCCGATGGTCACCACACCTTCGGCATGGAGCCAGAAGCCGACCACCAGCACGGCGGACAGGCCAAGGAGTTCGGCGAGGTTGAGGCGGTTGTAGAACCGGGTAAGGTACCCGATACCGCGCAGGGAGTGGCCGATGGTTTCCCGCGAAGCCGACGCCACGAGACTGGCGTGCCGATCGCCCAGGCCGAGTGCCAGGACAGACTGCGAGCCGTGGACAGTCTCAATGATCTGTTCGGTCCGGTTGGCTTCAGTGATCCGGACGGTCCGGTAAATGGGCGCAGTCCGCTTCAGGAACCAACGGAGCGTGAAGATCTGCAGCGGGGCGGCGATCAGGACGGCCACGGCGAAGCGCCAATCGATCACGCCCAGGCCCAGCAGCGTGACCACGATGGTGAACGCGGCGCTGGTGAAAGCCGGAAGCACGCCGGAAATTGCTTCACTGACGGCCTCAACGTCACCGGATACACGGGCCACGACATCCCCGATTCCTGCCTTCTCCAATTGCGCGAGCGGCTTGCGGACGGCTGCGGCGAACACCTCCTCCCGTAGTCCGGCCAAGGCTTCCTCGCAGATCCTGGCCAACAGGTTCTGCCCCAGGATGCCGAGCAGCGCACCCGCGCCACCGGCCGCCAGGAGTCCGATGGCGAGCCACAACAGGGACACCACCTCGCCGCCGCTGGCGGCGATGTTGACCATGATGCCCAGGATCGCCGGTGCGGCCAGCCCACAGCAGGAAGCGGCCAACAATACCAGCACGGTAAGCGCCAGCCGGCCGGGCCGCTGGGCCAGCAACTTCCACATGGCCCGGCGGGTTTCACGCGGTGTCGCGATGGGCAGGATGCCTGCATTCATGGATGCGTCGGTGCTCATGAACCCACCACCGCACGGTAGCTTGCCGACGTCGCCAGCAGTTCACGGTGGGACCCCGTCTCGGGCGGCCCGTCCGCGGTGCCCAGCACCACCCGGTGGCATGCGGCAAGCAGCGTAGGACTTGTGGTCACGAGGACCAGCGCCTTATCCGGAAAGTTCCGCAGGCCATCCGCAATGACGGCTTCGGTAGCGGTATCGACGGCGGTGGTGGGGTCGTGCAGCACCAGCACCGGTTGCGGCTGATGCAGCGAACGGCCCAGCACCAAGCGCTGCCGTTGCCCGCCGGAGAGGCTTTGCCCGTGTCCGGTCAGCATGGTTTCGGTTCCTTCCGGCAGTTGCGAGACAAAATCGACGACGGCGGCAGCCGCGAAGGCGCGATCGTCCAGTTCAGCGTCGGCTACCGCGACGTTCTGCCGCACCGTGCCGCGGAACAGGACACCCTCATGGCTGTCGGCAAATACCCGCGACCGCGCGTGCGACGGATCCACGTCCGCGGCGTCAGAGCCGTCTATCGTCATGAGGCCCGCGGGCGCAGGAACCCGGAAGCCGAGGATATCCACCAGCAGCCTGGCCTGCACGCCATCCGGAAGGACAACACCCACAACATCCCCCGCGGACGCGGAGAACGCGGGAAAGTGTGACCCGGGCGAAGGACGAACCTCGAGCAGGGGAGTAGCTCCGCGCCCGGTTGCGCCAGCAACCGGCGCAGCCGCAGCACCCGGTGACCCAACCCCGCGCCCGGTTGCGCCAGCAACCGGCGATGCCGCAGCAACCGGCGATGCCGCAGCAGCCGGCGCGCCAGCGACATCCGGCGCCACCGCCACACCCAACGCAACGCCCACTTCCGGCACCGCCTCAGCCTCGCCAAGCAGCACAGCAATCCGCGCTGCCGACGCCCGCTTCCGGGCCAGTTCCACGCTCAGGAATCCGAGGGCCGCCATGGGACCCTGGACGAACTGGGCCACGCCCACCACGGCCACCAGTTGCCCCACCGTAATGCTGCCCTGCACGGCGAACCATGCGGCAAAGAACGCGATGCCCGCCAGGAAAGCCGCCGACATGGCCGTGCTCGCCCCAGTGAACGCACTCTTCGCGCGGATGGCCTTCAACGCCGATACCAACGAGCTCTGGCTCGCCGCCCGGTACCTGGCAATGGCAGCATCTTCGGCCCCCAGTCCCTTCAGCGGACGCGACCCCGTGATGAAGTCTGTCGCCAAGGCTCCGGCGCGGGCCGCCGTCGACTGTTCCACGTCGCTGCGGTCTTCCAGTGGCTTGGTGAGCCGGTGCATGACCAGCAGCATCAGGGGCGTGGCCAGCAGTACAGCCAATCCCAGGGGCACGGAAATGAGCAAGAGGGTCACTGCCGAGGTGACCACGCCCGCGGTGGACGCGAGGCCGCCGCCGATGAGCCAGGCCAATCCAGCAACCCTGTCCGCATCCGAAGAGGCAATGGCCACGATTTCACCCGGCGCACGACGAGCCGCCATTCCCCGCGGATGCAGCGTCCGTTCCACCACGAGTTGGCGGAGGTCGTGCGAGCCGTAGGAGAAGGAGCGCATGGTGGCGAGCGTTCCGATGCGCCAGGACAGGGCCAGCACGATGAACACCGCAGCCAGTGCGCCGAGCCACCACAGGAGGGCGCCGCCGTCGTGCGGTGTAATCGCGTTGTCCACTACGGCGCCGATGGTGGTTGGCACCAGAGCCTCGCTGATTTGGTGCAGCGTCAGGCCTGCGCAACCAACCACCACATACTTCCAGCGGCGGTTTCCGAAGAGGGAGTAGCTGAAGAGGCGGGAGGCCTTCCATGGAGTTTGCTTGTTACGCCCGGGCGGGCAGGACGGCATGGCGGTACTGGAAGGCATGCTTACCATGGTAAGGCTCACCTAACTTCAAGAAGGCACCATGACCCGCCAAGCTCTATCGCATTCCGGACAGCCGACGGTCCGTGGTGTGTACACCGCGTACTTTGAATGCGCCACACCGGCCACGTGGACGGAACACGTGCACCCCACCCATGAACTGTTGTGGGGTGCCCGTGGCGTGCTCACGGTCGAAGCTGACGCGGCGTTCTTTGCGGTCCCTGCCACGCTGGGCCTGTGGATTCCGGCGGGAGTCCCGCACGCGGTGAAATCGACCGAAGGTACGGGCTTCTTCTGTTCGCATATAGACGCGGACGTCGCGGCGCCGCTGGACAGCCGGACTGTGGCAGTGACGGTCCCGACGGCGGCCCAGGAACTCTTGCGCCACATGCGGACTTTCGATATGGAGCCGGAGTTGCGCGAACGTTCGGAGCAGTTGGCCATAGCGCTGTTGGATGTGGTGGACGCCCGGCCCATGCTGCTGCCCATGCCCTCGGACCCCCGGTTGGAACGGATTGCGCGGGCCCTCCTGGATGATCCCGCGCTGGACCGTTCCCTTGAGGAGTGGGGCGCCGAAGTGGCCATCAGTGTCCGCAACTTGTCCCGGCTGTTCCATAAGGAGACCGGTATGACGTTTGCCCAGTGGCGGATCCACGCGCGCGTCCGCGTGGCTTTGGGTCTGTTGGCTGCCGGGTACCCCGTTTCCTCGGTCAGCCGGCGCGTGGGCTACAACAACCCGAGCGCCTTCGTGCAGGTGTTCCGGAAAGTGATGGGGCACACTCCAGGGTGGTACGTGGCCTCGCTTAAGGCCGGAAACCATCAGTCCTTGGCCGGTTCCGAATAGAAATCGCGGGTCCAATACGGAATGCCGTTGTTAGGGTAGGTATACCTAACTTCGACAGTCCGATGACAGCACCCTCATTGCGTCTCGACTGCCAACGGGAGACCTCCAACCTCCCCTGAGCATCAAGAGGACCACAGTGATTTCACGCCCTAGAACCATGTCCGCTGCCCTCGCGGCGCTTGCCTCGGCGGCCCTTCTGCTGAGCAGCTGCGCGAGCCCGGTGGCGAACGCCAATGACTCAGCTGCTGCGCAAACCCGCACGGTTACCAGCGAGGTCAAGGAGCTGACCATTCCGGCGGAGCCGAAGAAGGCCCTGGGCATGTACACCACGGACCTGGACATGCTCATCACGCTCGGCATTCCCTTGGCCAGCCAGCAGCCCATCCGCGACAGCGGCTACAAGGGGTTCCCGTACTTCTTCGACCAGAAGGCGCTTGAAGGGATCACCCCCTTCACCAACTACCCGGAGTTCAACTTCGAGGCCATCCTCAAGGCCCAGCCGGACGTCATCCTGAACGGCCTCGGCTACGAGAAGGACCTGGACGGCAAGCTCTCCGATATCGCCCCCACCTACACCTTCAACGGCTTTGACGGCAGCGACTGGCGCACCAAGTTCAAGACCGTCGCCGAGGCCTTCGGTAAGACCGGGCAGTACCAAGCCTGGATGGACAAGTACCAGGCCAAGGTGGATGACGTGAAGAAGCGCCTGGCCGAGGCCGGCAAGAGCGATCTGGTGATCGGCCCGGTTGACTACTACGAGGACCAGGTCTCCGTCAGTTGCTACGGAACCCCCTGCCTGGTGATCAAGGACCTGGGCTTGAAGATCTCCCCGCTGGCAGACGGCGAAGGCGCCAAACTCAGTGTCGAACAGCTTGAGCAGTTGAAGGGCATTGACGCCGTCATCACCACCGAAGTCCCCGAAAAGGACGGCGCCAACCCGGACGCGTTCGCTCCGCTGGCCAACAACAAGCTCTGGACCTCGCTGCCGTTCGTAGCCAACAAGCAGATCTTCACCTACGACCTTGAGATGATCTACGGCTCCCCAAGCGGCCAGTATGCACTGCTGGAGAAGATCGAAAAGGCGCTCCTGCCATGATGAGCATCTACCGCGCGGAGGTGCTGGCTACCCGGGCTTTGACGCCCGGAATGGTCAGGATCACCTTCGGCGGACCCGGCCTGGCCGGGTTCGAGTCCACCGGTGTGGGCGACGAGTACCTCCGCGTTTTCCTGCCGGATGCAGGTGAACACGAGGCCCGGTTGCCCATTTCCACGGGTGAATCCTGGGACTGGGAATCCGGGGTCAAGCCCTCCGCCATGCGGACCTACACGGTCCGCTCGGTGGACCCGGCCGCGGGCACCGTGGACATCGACTTCGTCGTTCACGACGGCGGCGTGGCAGCAGCCTGGGCGCAGCGCGCCGAGGTGGGTGACGTCGTCGGGCTCAACTCGCCTACGGGACTGTACGAACCACCGGCAGAACTGCAGTGGCAGATCCTGCTGGCCGACGCGACGGGACTTCCCGCCGTCGCCCGCTTGCTGGAAAAGACTCCGCCGGGTGTCCGGACCCGCGTCCTGATAGAGGTGGAAGACCCCTCGCACCAGCAGGACCTGGTCATCGGCGCGGGCACTGAAGTCGCTTGGATCCACGGCGGCAACGGGCACAGCCAATCGCGGTTGGACGAGGCTTTGAAAAGCATGGAACTCCCCGGCGGAACGGGCTACATCTGGGTGGCCGGGGAAGCAAAGGTACTGCGCGGGATCCGCAAGTACCTGCGCCACGAGAAGAAGCTCACCCCTGAGTCCTACAAGCTGATCGGCTACTGGACGGACAAGAGCGAGGCGTGGACGGAGCGTTGGGAGAACCTCGACGCCGAAACCCGCCGCTGGTTCGACGAACTGTGGTCCGACGGGAAGCGCGACCGCGAAGAACTCGAGGACCTGCAGGACGCCAAGTTCGAACTGCTGGGACTGTAATGACCAGCGGAACCATGGCGGGGACGGAGGCCGGGACTGGGCAGGCGGATGCGCCGGCCTCCGCACCTGCGCCGGCCCCCGCATCCGCGGCGCCCTCCGCAACCGCACGCCAGGGCAGCGCCGGCCTTGCCACCGTCAACCGCTACCGCCTGCTCGGACTGATCGCGTCCATCGCGGCCTTGGCTTTGGCCCTTCTGCTCAGCATGGTCATCGGCTCCAAGGACGTGGACCCGGCCTCGCTTTGGCCCGCGATCACGGCCTACGACGGCTCGCCGGAACATGTGATCATCCATGACCTGCGCTTTCCTCGGACCGTCGTCGGCGTGCTTGTGGGCGTTGCGCTGGGACTCTCCGGAGCCCTCATCCAAGCCATGACCCGCAACCCCTTGGCGGACCCCGGCATCCTGGGCGTCAACGCGGGTGCTGGCTTCTTCGTGGTCCTCGGCGTCGCGCTGTTCGGGGTAACCAGCATCCAGGAATACATCTGGTTCTCCTTTGCCGGGGCCGTGATCGCCACCGTGATCGTTTACCTGATCGGTTCCATGGGCAGGGGAGGGGCAACCCCGCTGCGTCTGACCTTGGCAGGGGTTGCCCTGGGGGCGGTCCTCGGCGGGGTCTCTTCCGGGATCACGCTCCTCCGGCCCGCCGTGTTCGACAGCATGCGCAACTGGACCGCCGGTACGCTCAGCAACCGTTCGTGGGACATCGTGGCCACCGTCGCACCGTTCATCGTGGTGGGCACCATCATCGCCCTGGCCCTGGCGCGGCCACTCAACGCTGTGGCCATGGGTGACGACACCGCCACGTCACTCGGCGCCAACATCTTCCGCACCCGCACGTGGACCATCATCGCCGTCACCCTGCTGTGTGGCGCCGCTACTGCAGCGGCAGGTCCCATCGGCTTTGTGGGACTGATGGTTCCGCACGTGGCCCGCTGGATCGTCGGGCCGGACCAGCGATGGATCCTGGCCTACACGCTGGTGCTGTCACCGGTCTTGCTGCTGGTGTCAGATGTCCTCGGCAGGCTGGTGCTCAGGCCCGGCGAAATGCAGGTAGGCATCATCACCGCGTTCGTCGGGGCACCAGTACTGATCTGGCTGATCCGCCGCCGGAAAGTGAGCACCCTGTGAGCACCCTTGATTTTGGCCGGCGAACACTCGCGGTCCGTCCGCTGGGCGGCCGGGTTTCGGCCCGCCTCGACGTTCGCTCGATGATTGTCACCGCCGTCCTCGTCGGCGCCGCCCTTGCGCTCGCCGTCGTCGCCCTTGGCCTGGGCGAGTTCAGTATTCCGGTGCCGGACGTGGTCTCGGCGCTGTTCGGTCGCTCCACCGGCGCCATCCACATGGTGGTAGTGGAGTGGAGGTTGCCCCGCGTCCTCCTGGCCCTGTTGTTGGGGGCGGCCATGGGGGTCAGCGGGGCCATCTTCCAATCGCTGACCCGCAACGCGCTGGGCAGCCCCGACGTGATCGGTTTCAACACCGGCGCCTACTCGGGTGCCTTGGTGGTGATCCTGTTGATGGGTGGCGGATACTACGCCGTGTCCGCGGGGGCGCTGGTGGGTGGTTTGGTGACCGCGGTCCTGGTGTACCTGTTTGCCTACAAGAAGGGCATCCAAGGCTTCCGGCTCATTATCGCGGGCATCGCGGTGAGCGCCATGCTGGCGTCAGTGAACACCTACATGATCCTCAAGGCGTCCCTCGAGCAGGCCATGTCCGCCGCTGTATGGGGTGCCGGATCGCTGAACAAGGTGTCTTGGGAGCAGGTGCTGCCAGTGGTGCTGATCTTCGCCGGGCTGCTGGCGGTGCTGGCCTTTTTTGGTCGCCGGCTGGGGCTTTTGGAGATGGGCGACGACGCCGCCCGCGCCTTGGGCGTTCGGCTTGAGGGTTCGCGGGTGGTCCTCGCAGCCGTTGGCGTGGCGTTGACGGCGATGGTCACTGCGGCCGCGGGACCCATCGCGTTTGTTTCGCTCGCTGCTCCGCAACTCGCCCGCCGGCTGACCCGCTCGGCGTCAGTGGGCTTGGTCCCCTCCGCTGCCATGGGAGCTCTTTTGCTCGTGGCCAGCGACATCGTGGCGCAGAACCTCTTCGCGCCGATTCAATTGCCGGTGGGAGTGGTGACCGTGAGCATCGGTGGCTGCTACCTCGTCTGGCTGCTGGCGCGCGAGGTGCGGCGGCAATGACTGTGAAGGAGACTGCTTTGACTGACGTGCTGGCTGCCCCGGCGGTGCCGCTCGTGTCCACGGATGCCCGGTTGCGAGCTGACGGCGTGAGCCTGGGCTATGCGGGCCGGACGGTGTCTTCCGCCTTGGATGTCCGGATTCCCGATGGCGAATTCACGGTGATCGTGGGTCCGAATGCCTGCGGAAAGTCCACGTTGCTCCGGGCCTTGTCGCGCCTGCTGCAGCCGACGTCCGGCACGGTCTTCCTGGACGGGAAGGACATCTCCTCCTACGGCGCCAAGGACGTGGCCCGGAGGCTGGGCCTGTTGCCGCAGACCTCCCTTGCCCCCGACGGCATCACTGTTGCGGACCTCGTGGCCCGTGGCCGCTACCCGCACCAGAAGTTGCTGCGCCAATGGTCGGAAGAGGACGAGGCCGCCGTCGTCAGCGCCTTGGAGGCGACCAACGTGACCGGGCTGTCCGGACGGCTGGTGGACGAACTCTCCGGAGGCCAGCGGCAGCGCGTCTGGGTGGCCATGGTCCTCGCGCAGCAGACGCCGTTGTTGCTGCTGGACGAGCCCACGACGTTCCTGGACATCGCCCACCAGATCGAATTGCTGGAGCTGTTCAAGCGCCTGAACGGCGAGGGCAACACTTTGGTGGCCGTGCTTCATGATCTCAACCATGCTTGCCGCTACGCCTCGCACCTGATCGCCATGAAGGATGGTGCGGTGGTGGCCGAGGGGCGGCCTGCGGACGTCATCACCGCAGAGTTGGTGGAGCACGTGTTCGGCCTGCCCTGCATGGTGATCGACGATCCCGTGAGCCACACGCCTTTGGTCATTCCGCTCTAGGCTCCCGGGAACTCCCCGGCGACCGCCTCAGCCCAGCAGCTCAGCCCGGCGGTTCTCCGTCTCCTCCCGCAAAGCATGCACGACGGCGGCTACCGCGGGGCGGCGCATCGAGTCGGGGCGGAGGACCAGCCAGTAGGGAAGGAGTTCGGCGAAGTCTTCGGGCAGCAGCCGGACCAGGTCCGGGTGGCGATCAGCCATAAAGCAGGGCAGGAATCCCACCCCTGCGCCGGCCCGCGTCGCTTCCACATGGACGAACACGTTGGTTGACGTGAGCCCGTCCCGCATGCTCGGAACCAGCCTGCGGGGCGCGTCCAGGTCGTCCACCTGCAGCATGGAATCCACGAAGTACACCAACTGGTGCTGGGTCAGTTCTTCTGCGTTGGCAGGAGTTCCGTTGTCCTCGAGGTAACTGCGTGAGGCATACATCCCCAGCCGGTACTCGCCCAGTTTGATGGCTTCGGCCCGGTGTACCTGTGGCGTCCCCACCACCACTTCGATGTCCAGGCCCGAGCGTTGCTGCAGTGCCCGGCGGGTTACGGTAACGATCTCCAGGCTGAGGCCCGGGTGGTCCCTCCTGATGCGCGCGGCGGCCGGTGCCGCGATATAGGCACTGAAGCCGTCGGTAGCCGTCATGCGTACGACGCCGGTAATGGGGTCGGGTGCACGGTCGCTGGGTCCCAGCGAACCCACCGCCGCTTCCACCCGCTCGGCCACCTGGACGGCAGCCGCCCCCAGCTCGGTCAGTTCCCAGCCGCCTGCCGCACGCGCAAGGGCGCGGCCACCAAGCGCCTTTTCCAGCGCGGCGATCCTGCGCGAAACGGTGGTGTGGTTCAGTCCCAAGGCTTGTGCCGCCGTCGTGAATTTACCCGACCGTGAGACGGCGAGGAGGATGAGGAGGTCGTCCGGGTTCGGGTTCATATCTGCAATTCTGCACATAGGGGGTGCCTCTTTGGTTATTGAGGCACGCCGAATCTGCAGCAATACTCAGTGAAGCTATTCGTGTTGTGGATCACAACGCGCATGAAAAAGGGCATTGTCAAAGAAGACACTGAGGAGATGGATATGAGCGTAGAGCAACGCTCCACACCCGCTGCCGGAAACACCGGCAAGGGATCAGGCCTGAAGAAGATCGTCGCCGCGTCCATGGTGGGAACCGTGGTGGAGTGGTACGAGTTCTTCCTGTACGCCACGGCCGCCACATTGGTATTCGGCAAGTACTTCTTCCCGAGCACCGGTAATGAACTCGACGGAATCATCCAGGCCTTCATCACCTATGCCGTCGGCTTCATCGCCCGGCCCCTGGGCGGCATAGTGTTCGGCCAGATCGGCGACAAGCTCGGCCGCAAGCCGACGCTGCAGCTGACCATCGTGATCGTCGGTGTCTCCACGTTCCTTATGGGCTGCCTCCCCGGCTTCATGGACATTGGCTACTGGGCGCCCGCCATGTTGGTTGCCCTCCGCTTCATCCAGGGCTTCGCGCTCGGTGGTGAATGGGGTGGCGCAGTGCTGCTGGTCGCCGAGCACAGCCCCAACAAGTCGCGTGCGTTCTGGTCATCCTGGCCGCAGGCTGCCGTTCCCGTGGGCAACCTCCTGGCCACCCTGGTCCTGTTCGTCATGTCCACCACCCTGAGCAGCGAAGCCTTCCTCGGCTGGGGTTGGCGGGTCGCATTCTGGCTGTCCGCCGTGATCGTCTTCGTCGGCTACTACATCCGCACCCACGTCAGCGAAGCCCCGATCTTCCTCGAAGCCAAAGCCCAGGTGGAAGAGTCCTAGGCCATCAGCTACGGCGTCGGCGAGGTCATCCGCAAGTACCCCAAGGGCATCCTGCAGGCCATGGGCCTCCGCTTCGCCGAGAACATCATGTACTACCTGGTGGTCAGCTTTGCGATCGTCTACCTCAAGAGCGTCCACAAGTACGACACGTCCTCGCTCCTCCTGGCACTCCTGATCGCCCACGTGATCCACTTCCTGGTCATACCGCAGGTGGGCCGCTTGGTGGATTCCTGGGGACGAAAGCCCGTGTACCTGGTGGGCGCTGTCACCGGCGCGGTATGGCCGTTCTTCGCCTTCCCCATGTTCGACACCAAGAACGCCGTGATCATTGTGCTCGCCGTGACCATCGGCCTCTGCCTGCACGCGTTCATGTACGCAGGACAGCCAGCCATCATGTCCGAACTCTTCCCCACCCGCATGCGGTACTCCGGTGTTTCGCTCGGCTCGCAGGTCACCTCGATTTTCGCCGGCTCCCTGGCGCCCCTGCTGGCCACCCAGTGGTTGAAGGACACCGGTTCGTGGGTGCCGACGGCGATCTACCTCGTCGTCGCGTGCGCCATTACCGCCGTCGCCGTCGTCTCCCTGAAGGAGACCAAGGGCATCGCTCTGCAAGACGTCGACGCCGCCGATGCCGAGCGGCACGGACTGGCTACCGCTTCCGTTACTTCGAAGGGCTGATTTGATGGACAACTCCTTGAATGGGCGCAAAGCCCTGGTGACCGGAGGTGCCAGCGGAATCGGGGCGGCCTGTGCGCGGGCGCTCGCGGCCCGTGGCGCGAAAGTAGTAGTGGCCGACGTCGACGCCTCCGGAGCCGCGGCCCTCGCCGACGAGCTGGGTGGTACCGCCTGGACCGTGGACCTGCTGGATGTGGATTCCCTCGCTGCCTTGAGCCTGGATTGCGACATCCTGGTCAACAACGCCGGCATCCAGAAGGTTGCGCCCATTGAGGAGTTCGACCCCGCTGAGTTCCGGCGGATCCTGGCGTTGATGCTTGAGGCGCCGTTCCTGCTGGTTCGCGCTGCACTCCCGCACATGTACGCCAACGGCTTTGGCCGGATCATCAACGTCTCGTCGGTGCATGGGCTGCGGGCCTCGGCGTACAAGAGCGCTTATGTGTCCGCGAAGCACGGCCTTGAAGGACTCAGCAAAGTCACGGCTTTGGAGGGTGGCGAGCATGGCGTCACTTCCAACTGCATCAACCCCGGCTATGTCCGTACCCCCTTGGTGGAGCGCCAGATCGCCGACCAGGCCCGGCTCCACGGTATCCCCGAGGCCGAGGTGCTCGCCAAGGTGATGCTGACTGAGTCTGCGGTGAAGAGGTTGGTGGAGCCGTCCGAGGTGGCGTCCCTGGCGGCCTGGCTGGCCTCGGACGACGCCGGCATGGTCACCGGTGCGAGCTACACCATGGACGGCGGCTGGTCGGCGAGGTAGGACTTGCCTGCGAGGCACCCGGCGCGCCCAGTTCCTTCGGCGCCCCCGTTTCCGCCCGGCGCGCCCAGTTCCTTCGGCGCCCCCGTTTCCGCCCGGCGCGCCCAGTTCCTTCGGCGCCCCCGTTTCCGCCCGGCGCGCCCAGTAGCACGGGTGCGTCAGGCGGAAAGGGGTGCGCTAATCCGGCCGAAGGGGTGCGTCAGGCGGAAAGGGGTGCGCCAACCGTTGCCCGGAGGCTTTACGGAACCTTCACCACCGGGAGGGAAGCCGTCTCGTCAACCAGTTCAGCGCGGCGAAGCCCACCGCCACGCACCCACAGCTTGTAGGCCACGAACAGCAGCACCAACCAGGTTGCACCAACATAGAGGGCCACGCGGGTGTCCTCGAAGACGCCCAGGATCACGATCACCAACGCCATGAACGCCATGGTCAGGATGGATGCGAGAGGCCACAAGGGCGATCCGAATTCAGACGCAGGCAGCCCCTTGGCCTTGATCTCGCGCTTCATGGCTACGTGCGAGGCGAGGATCATCACCCAGACCCACACGGTGGCGAACGTGGCGATGGAGGCGATGACCACGAACACGTCCTCGGGAATGACGGCGTTCAGCACCACACCGACCAGGAGGATGCCACCCATCATCACCACGGTCATCCACGGAACGCCATGGCGGGAGACCTTGCCGAAGCTCTTGGGTGCGTGTCCTTGCTGGGCCAGGCCAAAGAGGATGCGGCCGGCCCCAAAGATGTCGCTGTTGATGGCGGACAACGCGGCCGTGATCACCACGGCATTAAGGATGTGCGGCGCTGCGGGAATGCCCAGGCCAGCGAAAATCTGCACGAACGGGCTGCCGTTACTGCCGATGTCGTTCCAGGGGAAGATGCTCATCAGCACGCCAAGGGTCAGCACATAGAACAGCAGGACGCGGACCGGGACGGTGTTCACGGCCTGCGGGATGACCTTCTTGGGATCGGCGGCCTCGCCTGCCGTGATGCCAATCGTTTCGATCCCGCCGAACGCAAACATCACGACGGCGAACGCGGCCAAGAGGCCCTCGAACCCGTTCGGGAACAATCCACCGTGGTTGACGAGGTTCCCCAGTCCCGGTGCCACGCCACCGCCGTCGTTCCCTGTCTGGAAGCCGAATACGACGATCGCCGCGCCGCCAATGATCATGGCGATGATAGCCACAACCTTGATGAGGGAGAACCAGAACTCAAGTTCCCCGAAGACTTTGACGCTCAGCAGGTTCATCGCGCCGAGGAAGAGGATGATCGCCAGGACCCAGATCCAGCGATCGACCTGGGGGAACCAGAAGCCCATGTAGATGCTGAAGGCCGTGACGTCGGCGATGGCCACGATGGCCATTTCGAACACGTACGTCCAACCGGTAACGAAGCCTGCGAACGGTCCCAGGTAGCGGCTGGCGTACTGTCCGAACGAGCCGGAGACCGGGTGGCGCACCGCCATTTCGCCGAGTGCCCGCATCACCATGAAGACGGCGGCGCCGCCGATGATGTAGGCCAGGAGGACGGCGGGACCTGCCTTTTGGATGGCCGAGGCCGAACCGTAGAAGAGCCCCGTGCCGATGGCGGATCCAAGTGCCATGAAACGGATGTGGCGGACGTTGAGGCCACGGCTGAGCGCCGATCCGGCGGCCTGGAGGACTGTGTCCCTTTCGGCCAGCGTGGTGTGTTGCATGGTAAAACCTTCTCGTCTTTGGGAGGGGATCGCTAACCAGCAGACCATTTTTGGAGACCTTGTGATCGGTCTCACGGGGCATTGCTGTCTTTGATCGCAGACAATCGGGTTTTGCGGTGGCTTGGGGCGGCGACCCCCAGGGCCTTCCTATTCTCCGTGCAGCAGGCCGGCGAGAAAGGCGTCGAGTTCCTGGCTCAGGGAGGCTTCCGGCTCAAGATACAGGCCTTCCCAGGGGGCGCAGCTGACACTTCCTTGGTTGGAGTCCTGTTCCGGAGCGTGCACGGGAGCAGGCTGGCGGTAGGTGGTGGTCCGGCGGCCGAAGGCATTGGCGAGGACTCGGTGGGTGATGGAGATGGACATGGTCCCGTCCCTTCTTTCTGGTGGCGGATACGGCGATGTATCGGCCCAACGGGGGGTAATTTTTGAACGTAACGTTCATTTTATGAACGTTAGTCCATTGTGTCACGCCTCACCTTTTGCGCGCAATGGTTTTAGTCGTGCAGCCAGGGGGCTTTCTGGGTTGCGGCACTCTTGACCACCTGTGGCCTGTCGCCGCGGCAGACCATGAGGCGCCCTTGACCGTCATCCTGGATGAGCCAGAAAACGCTGCGGTCTACCGCGATCATCTCGATCAGCCCGGAGGTCACGCGGCCGTCGCGGTGAAACACCTGGACGCGGTCGTTGCGGGAGAGCTTCGACCAGTTCGGGACGGGCCGGGCTGGGAAGGCGTTGCGGGTTGGGGTGTGGAGGCTCATGGTGGCACCTTGGAGGAGGTTGGGGAGTGTTCGTTCAATGAACGTTTCATTCAAGGTATGCGCACATGGGTGAGTGCGTCAAGAGATTCGGACCTTGTTCAGGCGCGCGGATAGTACGACGACGGCGCGTGGCAGCCAGGGTGGGGCGGCCGAAGGCGGCGCGGAGTCACCGCCGGTGGGATGGTCGACGGCGGCGCGTGGCAGCCAGGGGGCGGCTGACGGCGGCGCGGAGCCACCGCCGGTGGGACGGCCGCCGCAGGTGCGGCACCGGCGTCGTGCCCCGGCAGGTTGCCGCTAGGACAGGGCTTTGGTGATTTCCTCAGCTGCCTTGCGCAGTTGGTCGATGGTGCCGGGCAATTGCTCAGACTTCAGCCGCTGGACCGGGCCGTTCACTGACACGATGCCCATGAGGGTTCCGTCCACCTCGCGAACCGGGTAGGCCGCCACGAAGAGGCCCTCCTCCAGTTCGTTGTCCATGATGGAGTAGCCCTGCTCGCGGATCCGTCGAAGATCCTTGAGCAATCCCTCCCGGCTGGTGATGGTGTGGGAGGTATAGGACGCAAGCTTCTTGGGCAGCGCTGCGGACACTGCTTCGTCGCTTAGTTCGGAGAGCATCAATTTGCCCGTCGCGCTGGCGTGCAGCGGATAGGTCTCGCCAACGTAGAAGGATACGTTCAGGTACCGGGAAGCGGACGCTTCGGCGATGACATCGTAGGCCAGTTCGCCGCGCACCATGGCAAAGCTGACGGTCTCCTTGAGCTTGCCGGCATAGTCATCCAGGATTGGCTGGATTCGGGCCACGGCTCCGGCGTAAGGATCCGCGAGCCGGCCCAAGCGGGACATTTCCCACCCGAGCCGGTAGCGGTTGTCCACGCGGTCAACAAAGCCGGTCTGCTCCAGGCTCAAGAGAAGGCGGAACGCAGTGGGGCGCGTCATGCCAACGGCCTGGGCCAGTTCGGTCACCGTGATGCCCTGGCGGTGCCGGCCGAGTTCGGAAAGGAGGATGGTGGCCTTGATGACGGACTTGTTGGTCAGGTCCGCGGCCTCGTCCGGCGCTGATGCTCCGCCGTCGACGTCTGCCTGCTCTGCTTCCGATGCCATGCCGCTCCCGGTCTTCGTGGCCAAGGCTGGGTGCCCTCGTGCTCAATGTCCCACCCATCCTATGCCGGGGCTACGCGCGTTCGAGGGTTGTGCCTGACGGAACCGGGGTCAGCAGCATGGTGCCGGTATCCAGCCGCTCGTTGCTGTCCTGTCCAGCGGCCAGCTCCACGGCTTCCTGCCGGCTGCTGACCACGGGCACCGAGCCAAGGAGGGGATGGGCTGCCGATTCCCGCATCTTGAAGACGGCGAAGAGCGCCACTGCGGAGAAGAACATGATGTAGAAAGCCGGTGCATACGGGTTGCCGGTGACTTCAACCAGGATCTGGCTCACCAGGGGCGTGGTGCCGCCGAAGATGGAGATGGACAGGTTGTGCGTGACGCCCACGCAGCCGTAGCGGGAGGCGGTGGGGAACAGCTCGGACATCACGGCGCCCGTGAGTGCCAGGAAGAACGCGCTGGGCACCATCACCAGGAACATTGCCACGTAGAGGGACCACAGGGTTCCGACGTGCATGAGGGCGAACGCGGGTATCAGCAGCACCAGGTTGCCGATGGTGGCCATGGTGTAGATGGGCCTGCGGCCAATGCGGTCCGACCAGCGCGCGACGAGCGGAATGAGCACGGCCTGGAGTACCAGGACCACGACGGCGGCTACCGCGGTGTGGACGGCGGGGGAGCCCAGCTCCGTCTCGATGTACGTGGGCATGTAGCTGGTGAGCATGTAGGACGAGGTTCCGTCGGCTGCGATGAGGGCTATGCCGATGAGGATTTGCGGCCAGTAGAACCGAAGGATGTTCGGCAGGTTATGCCGCACGAAAAGCGGGTTGACGTCCTGGTTGGTGGTCTTTTCGTGGGCAACTTCGAAGGCCGGCGATTCGGGAATGCGGCTTCGGAGCGAGATGGCAAGGATGCCCAGCGGAAGGGCGAGCAGGAACGGAAGCCGCCAGCCGCCGTCGTGCATTGCCTGGGCACCCCACGCAGAGGTGGTCAGCGCCGTGGTTGCAGCCACCACGCCCGCGCCGACGGCGAAGCCCAGCATGGAGCCGGAGTTCAGGAGGGCGGTCATGAAGCCGCGGTTGCGGTCCGGGGAGAATTCGGCGATGTAGGTGGCGGCCCCGGAATACTCGCCGCCGGTGGAGAAGCCCTGCAGCATCTTGAGCAGGTAAAGGGGGATGATCACCCAGAGGCCCACCTGTCCCGCCGAAGGCAGCAGCCCGATGGTGGTGGTGGCCGCGGCCATGAGTGCCATGGTGAAGAAGAGGACCTTGCGGCGGCCGATCTTGTCCCCCAGGGGTCCCAGGATCATGCCGCCGAGAGGGCGGACCACAAAGGAGACCGCGAAGCCCAACAGGGTGACCAACAGGCCCATGCGCTCGTCCATGCCTTCGGTGAAGACGGACGTCATGGTCACGGCCAGGTAGCCGTAGATGCCAATGTCGTACCACTCGATGAAGTTGCCCACGCCGGCGCCCACTTGCGCCTTACGCAGCTCGCGGTTGTCCACAATGATGCAGTCTTCTGCCCGTAACCGCCGGGTGGCGCCTTGAGGCGCGCCACGTTGTGCTCTGGACTGATCGAACATCGTTGTCCTTCTTTCCTTTGGAGGTACGCCACACGTCTCGCATCCACGCTTGAGCCGTACTGGGGATCGCTGGGAACTGTGGCCGGAATCTTGCGCCCGTGCGCCGTTGGGGTGGCGGAGCGAAATGTCAAACGTTCATTCTTTGAACGACGTGATCAAAAATATGGCATGCGCCACATTTGCTGTCAAGAGTTTTTCCTTTGTTGCGGGCCCCGCGCGAACCCCTTGACAGTGAGCCAAGCCACGTTCTAAATTGAACGAAGCGTTCAGCAAGTGAACGTCGCAAGTGAAGTTGCCTGCATAGCCCGGCACGAGTCCAAGGAAGCACCGCTGCCATGAATAATGCGCCTTTGAGCCTGTTCGCTTTTGATGTTTTCGCCCCTTCCCACCTGACCTCCGGGTCGTGGAGGAACGACGGCGACCAAGGGCACCGCTACACCGACCTGAAGTACTGGACGGGAATCGCCCAGATGCTTGAACGCGCCGGCTTTGACGGGATCTTCTTCGCGGACAACGTGGGCTACCACGATGTGTACCGCGGCAACGGGGACGCGGCCCTCCGGGATGCTGCCCAGATTCCCATCAATGATCCGACAGTCCTCATCAGTGGCATGGCCGCGGTCACCAAACACCTGAACTTCGGCGTCACTGTTTCGGCAACGTACGAGCCGCCCTACCTGCTGGCCCGCAAGTTCAGCAGCCTGGACCACCTCACCGGTGGTCGGGTGGGCTGGAACATCGTGACGTCCTACTCCGAGGCCGCTGCACGGAACCTGGGCAAGGAGCAGCAGCTCACCCCGGCTGAGCGCTATGACATGGCTGATGAGTACATGGAAGTGGTCTACAAGCTGTGGGAGTCTTCCTTTGAGGATGGCGCCGTGGTCAACGACGCCGAAACCGCCACGTACATCGACCCTGCCAAGGTCCACCCCATCAACCATGAGGGCAAGCATTTCCGGGTCCCGGGTTTCCACCTGTGTGAGCCTTCCCCACAGCGCACCCCGGTCCTGTTCCAGGCCGGCGCCTCATCGCGCGGCATGGAGTTCGGCGGCAAGCACGCCGAAGTGGTGTTCCTGCAGGGAACGTCTGTGGAAGGAACCCGGCGGTCCGTGGACAAGCTCCGCCAGGCTGTGGCCGACGCCGGCCGCGACCCGCGCGACGTGAAGATCGTCATTCTGCTGACCGTCGTGGTGGCTCCCACCGACGAAGAAGCCCAGGCAAAGTACCAGACGGCCGTGGACACAGCCCCGATCGATGGGATCCTGGCCCGCTTCAGCGGCTGGACCGGCATCGACATGTCCGAGTACGAACTCGACACCCCGCTCCGCTCGGTGGGCACCAAGGCCGGCCAGTCCATGGTGGACATGTTCTCCAAGGCAGACCCGGACCGTGACTGGACGCCGCGCCAGATCGCCGAATTCCTGGCCGTTGGCGGCACCGGTTCCACCGTCATCGGTTCGCCGGAAACCGTGGCCAAGGAACTCCGCCGCTGGCGCGACGAGGCCGACATCGACGGCATCAACCTCAGCTACACCACCAAACCGGGCAGCTGGGAAGACTTCATCGAACTCGCCCTCCCCGAACTCCGCGCCCAAGGACTCATTGCGCCGCTCCGCGACCACGAGCGGGACTCGGTGACCTTGCGCGAGACGCTTTTCGGCCAGAAGTTCACCCTCGACGGCCACCCGGCCACGGGACACCGCACCCAGCACCTCGCCCCGGCGAACTAAGCACCCACCGATATCAACGGAGATACCCATGACTGAACCCTTTGACACCGAACAGGCTGACGTCGTCGTCATCGGCGCCGGACTGGCCGGGCTGATCACCGCCCGCGAACTGACCAACCGAGGCCACCACGTGGTGGTCCTCGAAGCCCGCGACCGGCTCGGTGGCCGGCTGTGGACCGAGCGCCGGCTCGGCCAGAACCTGGAACTCGGCGGCAACTGGCTGCACTGGACCCAGCCCCACGTCTGGGCCGAAGTCACCCGCTACGGACTCGAAGTCTCCCGCGGCCCCCGCTCGGAAGAGACCTTCTGGCTGGCCGGAAACGAGGTCCGCCGCGGCAACCTGGACGACTTCATGAAGCTCATCGACCCCGGCATGACCCGCCTGCTCGAAGACACCGTCAAGTGGCTGCCCCGCCCGGACGCCCCGCTCACCGTGGAGAACCTCGCCGAAGCCGACCAGTACAACCTGCAGGAAATGCTGGACAAACTGGACCTCTCCGAGGACGAGCGCAACGCCAACGAAGCCGCCTGGGTGGGCCACTTCAACGCACCCCTTAACCAGTGCGCCTACGTCAACGCCCTCCGCTGGACCGCCGGTTCCTCCGGGCACTGGCACCTCATGCACGAGGCCTCGGCCATCTACCGCCTCAAGGACGGCAACGACGGCCTGGTCAACGCGATCGCCGAAGACACCACCGCGGACATCCGCCTGAACGCACCGGTCACCACAGTGGAACACCACCACGACGGCGGCACGGTCACCTACGGCGACGGGCAACGCATCGAAGCGAAGAAGATCGTGGTCACCCTGCCGGTCAACGTCCTGCACAAACTCGACGTCACCCCCGCCCTGCCCGAGGGCAAGACCGCCCCGAGCCGGGAACGCACCGCCTCCCAGGGCGTCAAGGCCTGGATCCGGGTCAAGGGACCCATCAAGCCCTTCTTCGCCTACTCGGCCCAGGACAAGCCACTTTCTGTGATCCGCACCGAATTCCTCGGCGAAGACGACGCCGTGCTGGTGGGCTTCGGTGCCGACGCCAACCGGATCGACGTCACGGACATCGAGCAGGTCCAGGAAGCCATCAAAGTCTGGCGCGACGACCTCGAAGTCATCGAGGTCACCGGCCACAAATGGGGCGAGGACCCTTACGCCGAGGAAACCTGGCTGGTCCAGCGCCCCGGCCAACTCACCAAATACCACGCAGCCCAACAGGCCTCCGAAGGCGCCCTGCACTTCGCCAGCGGCGACATCGCCAACATCTGGGCAGGCTTCTTCGACGGAGCCATCGAATCCGGCCTCCGCGTCGGCCGCCAAGTACATCAAGAACTGCAAGAGGAACAGGCCTAGCCATGAGCGACATCACGCCGGCGTTCTACCGCCAAATCCTGGGCAAGCTGCCCACCGGCGTCACCGCCATCACCGGAATCAATGACGACGATGAGAAACTCGGCCTCGTGGTGGGCACGTTCCAGTCGCTGTCCCTTGAGCCGCCGCTGGTGATGTTCTGCGTGGACAAGTCCTCGTCGAGCTGGCCCAAGCTGCGGAAGCTCCAGAAGTTCACCGCGAACATCCTCGCCGATGACCAGATCCCTATCTGCAAGTCCTTGTCCCGCAAGGGCCCTGAGAAGTTCTCGGGCCTCCCTTCCACGCCCGGTCCCCTCGGAACCCCGCACTTGGAAGGTGCCACGGCCTACATCGACTGCGTCGTCACGGCGGAGGTTTTGGTAGGAGACCACTACATGGTGGTGGGCGCCGTCACCAGCATGGAAGACGGAACAGGCGATGCTTTGCTGTTCCGTGGCGGCAAGTTTGGCCAGTACGTGCCCATCGACATCCCGGCGCCTGCCGCTGCGGCACCCGTCGCCCCGGCACCCGTCGCTCCAGCACAGGTCGCTCCAGCACAGGCACCCGAACTCGCAAGGAGCGCATCATGAGCCGTCGCGACACCATTTTGAGGGCCTGGAACGGCGCCTGGGGCAACGGCGATCTCGCCGCGTTCGAGCAGCTGCTCAGCCCTGGCTACGTCCGCCGCTCCAAATCCGGCAGCGAGGACTTCGCCAGCCTCCGCAAGACCATCGAAGCCATGCACACGGCGTTCCCGGACTCGTCCACGGACATCCTGCAGATCATCGAGGACGGCACCCAGGTTGCCATCCACTGGCAGACCACGGGCACGCACACGGGCGAGTTCATGGATGTCCCCGCCACGGGCAGGAACGTCACCGTGACCGGTGCCTCTTTCCTGACGTTCGACGGCGATAAACTCGCCGAGGAATGGGTGGTGTGGGATCCCCGCGAGCTCCTCTCGGCCCTCGGCATCTGGCACCTCGGACACGGAAACTAACCCAGAAAGCTCCCCATGACTCTTCACGGACACTCCCTCATCGCCGGCGAGGCCACTCCCGGCACCAGCGGTTCGGCCTTCGGCATCAACCCTGCCACGAATGAACAGCTGGAACCGGCCTACAGCCTGATCAGCGAAAAGCAGTTGCAGGAAGCCACTGCGGCCGCCGAGGACGCCTTCGGTTCCTTCAGCGCCCTGGACCCGGAGCAGCACGCCCGGTTCCTGGACGCCATCGCGGAAAACATCGAAGCAGTCGGCGAGGAACTCGTCGAACGCGCGTCCTTGGAAACCGGGCTTGGACTGGACCGTCTTCGCGGTGAACGTGCCCGTACCACCGGGCAGCTGCGGCTCTTCGCGAACGTTGTCCGCCAGGGCGACTTCCGCGGAGTCCGCATCGATCCCGCCCTTCCCGGGCGTACGCCCTTGCCCCGCGCGGACATCCGCCAGCGCCAGATCCCCCTGGGCCCGGTGGCTGTGTTCGGTGCGAGCAACTTCCCCCTCGCGTTCTCCGTGGCCGGCGGCGACACCGCCTCGGCCTTCGCCGCCGGTTGCCCGGTGATCGTGAAGGCCCACAACGCCCACCCGGGCACGGCCGAGCTCGTGGGCCAGGCCATCACCAAGGCCGTGAAGGACCTGGGCCTGCATCCGGGCGTGTTCTCCCTGGTCTACGGCTCAGGTTCGAGCATCGGGCAAGCCCTTGTTGCGGATCCTGCGATCAAGGCCGTGGGCTTCACCGGATCCCGCGCCGGCGGCACCGCCCTCATGCGCACCGCCGCGGCACGACCGGAGCCAATCCCGGTCTACGCCGAAATGTCCTCCATCAACCCGGTCTACGTCTTCCCGGGAGCCCTCGACGGCTCCGAAGAGGACATCAAAGCCCTTGCCAAGCAGTACATCGGCTCTGTCACTGGCAGCTCCGGCCAGCTCTGCACCTCGCCCGGCCTGGTCTTCGTCCCGGCAGGGGAGGCGGGGGAACGCTTCGCCGCAGCCGTCACCGGAGAAATCACCCCTCTCCACGGCCAGACCATGCTGACCGGCGGAATCGCCACGGCATGGCAGCACGGCCACGACGCCCTCGAAGCAGCCCCCGACGTCGAAATCCTGGGCCGCGGCACCGAAGGCCCCGGCGAGAACGCGCCCGCACCCGCCGTGTTCGGCGCGGACCTGGACGTGTTCATCAACAACCCGATCCTCCATGAGGAAGTGTTCGGTGCCGCGTCCCTCGTGGTCCGCTACAAAGGCATCGAAGACCTCATCGAAGCCACCGCCAAGCTCGAGGGCCAGCTCACCGCTTCCCTCCACCTCACGGAAGCTGACTACGCCACCGCGGCACCACTGATCCCCACCCTGGAACGCAAGGTAGGCCGCATCATCATCAACGCCTGGCCCACCGGCGTCGAAGTCGGTCACGCGATGGTCCACGGCGGCCCGTTCCCGGCCACCTCGGATGCCAAGACCACGTCCGTCGGCACGCTCGCGATCGACCGCTTCCTGCGTCCCGTTGCCTACCAGAACTTCCCCGAGGAACTGCGCCCCGCCGCCGTCAAAGACGCCAACCCCTGGAACGTGAACCGCCTCGTGGATGGACAGCCCGAGCTCGCCCGCTAGCCACGGTCCAGCCAACCCCAAGCAAGCCGCCCGGCGATCGCAACCGCCGGGCGGCTTTTCCATGCATCCAGGTTCCCCTGCCCGCGGGACCGTTCTGTGCCGTGAGAGTCTGGTATTCCGGACGCTCGCGATCGGGGAGGGCTAGGAAGTCAGGGGCAGTTCTGTGCATCCTTGAGTACGGGATACCGGACAGGCGGTGGGAAAGTTGCCTGGAGAGTCACCCTTGAGTACCCAAGCAGTGAGGCACCATGACAACCACGCCACTGGCACCCGGCAAGTCCACTTCCAAGGTTCCGGCCGCCGAAAACACCCTGCGCATCCTCAAGCTGCTGGCGTCGCGCCGCGGTCCCATGGCGGCGTCGAACATCGCCACGGCGCTCGGCCTGCCGCGCTCCAGCGTCTACCACCTGCTGGGGGTCATGGAGGCAAACGGCTTTGTGCTGCACCTGCATGAAGAACAGCGCTATGGCTTGGGAATCAGCGCCTTCGAGCTCAGCTCGGCCTACTCGCGGCAGGAGCCCCTTTCCCGGTTGGGCCGGCCCATGCTTGCTTCGTTGGTGGATGTCATCGGTGAGAGCGCGCACCTGGCCGTCCTGCACGGCCGCGACGTCCTCTACATCGTGGAGGAGCGGGCCAAGAACCGCCCCAGTCTGGTGACCGACGTCGGAGTTCGCCTGCCCAGCCACCTCACCGCGAGCGGCCGTGCCATCCTGGCAGCGCTGCCCAAATCGCAAGTCCGCGCGCTGTACCCCAATGCTGCAGCCTTCACGTCGCGGCATGAGGTGGAGTTTCCCATCATGAAGTACTCGGCCTTGTCCTCGCACCTGGATCAGGTGCGGCAGCGCGGCTACGCCACGGAAAACGGTGAAATCACGCCGGGTTTCGGCTCCATCGCCGCCGCCGTGACGGACCACGTGGGGTGGCCGACGGCGGCAGTCGCCGTGACGTTCCTGGAGGACAAAGTGCCGGCCGAGCAATGGCCGGTCCTTGCTGCCCGCATCCGCAAGGCGGCGGATGAATTGTCGGTCCGGATCCACGGGCGCCCGGCCGTCTGAGTTGCCTGCCCCCGCCCCAACTAGGTCGCATTAGTGCGCGTTTTGAGCCGTCAAAACGCGCACTAATGCGACCTACTTGGGTGACGAGGCCTGCAGCTTAGGAAGTTCCAGGAGGCTCCGGGGTCTCGCGTTCCACGAGTGCCCGGAACACTTCCAGTTCGCCTCTGAAGCTGCCCTTGTAGGAGCCCGTTGCGAAGAGGCGCCCAAAGATTCCCGCAATGAATCCCCGCGTGACGAATTCCTGGTTGAGGCGTGTTCCAGCACCCTCGGGCAGGAACGTGACATCCGATTCGCCCTTGAGGATCGCGTTGCCGAAGCGCGTGCGGATATGCCGTGGCCGCTCGACAGCCAAGACTTCGGTGGGGCTGGACATCCGCCCGAACCACACCGTGTAGCGGCTGCCGGGCTCGTCAATCGGGCCCACGCGATCCGTCACGCCGGTGACGCCGCCGATCCATTCCTTGAACCGGTCCTGGTCCGTCCAGGTGGCGAAAACACGCTCCGGTGGAGCAGCAATGAAGGTGGACACGTGGAATGTTCCCATGGCTTCAGCATGCGCCTGTTTTGCCGTGAATGCGAGGGTGCGGCAGCGGTCTGTAATCCCGGACAGCACCCATCGAAAAGCCGTTCCGGGCGCCCCGGGAACAGGCTCTACTGGATACAGAAGATCTTTCACCCAGACATTTACCGAGAGATGAAGGAGCCATCATGGCACCCGCCGATTTCACTACAGGAGCCCGCCCGGTCAAAGCTGCCCGTGGCACGGAGCTCACCGCTAAGTCGTGGCAGACTGAGGCGCCGTTGCGCATGTTGATGAACAACCTGGATCCGGAGGTTGCTGAGCGTCCGGATGACCTCGTTGTGTATGGGGGTACGGGTCGTGCGGTGCGTTCGTGGGCTGCGTTTGATGCGATCACCCGGACCCTGGAAACCATGGAGAAGGACGAGACGCTGCTGGTCCAGTCGGGTAAGCCGGTGGGTGTGTTCCGCACGAATGAGTGGGCGCCGCGGGTGTTGCTGGCGAACTCGAACCTGGTGGGGGACTGGGCGACGTGGCCTGAGTTCCGCCGCCTGGAGGCCGAGGGCCTGACGATGTACGGGCAGATGACGGCCGGGTCGTGGATTTACATCGGCACGCAGGGCATCCTGCAGGGCACGTACGAGACGTTCGCCGCTCTCGGGAACAAGCTCGTCGCGGAAGGCCGGCACCCGGCCCCCGCTGCGGAGGGCTCCACGGAGGGCCCGTTGGCGGGGACGCTGACCTTGACCGGTGGGTGTGGTGGCATGGGCGGCGCCCAGCCCCTGGCGGTGACCCTGAACGACGGCGCGTGCCTGATCATCGACGTTGACGAAACCCGCCTGCGCCGCCGTGCCGGGAAGCGCTACCTGGATGAGGTCGAAACGGACCTGGACACCGCGATCGCCAAGGTCACCAAGGCCAAGGCCGAGCGCCGTGGCTGGTCGGTCGGGTATGTGGGTAACGCCGCCGAGGTCTTCCCCGAACTCCTTCGTCGCCACCAGGCAGGCGAGCTGACCATTGATGTGGTCACGGACCAGACGTCCGCGCATGATCCGTTGTCCTACCTGCCCGAGGGCATCACCGTGGCCGAGTGGCACACCGAAGCCGCCGCGGACCCGGAAGGGTTCACGAAGAAAGCCCAGGCCTCCATGGCCCGCCACGTGCAGGCGATGGTGGAGTTCCAGGACGCCGGGGCCGAGGTCTTCGATTACGGCAACTCGATCCGGGATGAGGCCCGCAAGGGCGGGTATGACCGGGCGTTCGAGTTCCCCGGCTTCGTCCCGGCCTATATCCGTCCGTTGTTCTGCGAGGGCCTGGGCCCGTTCCGGTGGGTGGCGCTCTCCGGTGATCCGGAAGACATCCGCGTCACGGATGAGGCGATCAAGGAACTCTTCCCGGAGAACAAGCACCTGCATAAGTGGATCGACGCCGCGGCCGAGCGGGTGGAGTTCGAGGGCCTGCCGGCGCGTATTTGCTGGCTCGGGTACGGTGAGCGGCACCAGGCCGGGTTGCTGTTCAACAAACTCGTTGCCGAGGGCAAGGTCAAGGCCCCGATCGTGATCGGCCGTGACCACCTGGATTCGGGCTCGGTCGCGTCCCCGTACCGTGAAACCGAAGCGATGAAGGACGGTTCGGACGCGATCGCTGACTGGCCGCTCCTGAACGCCCTGACCGCGGCGTCCTCGGGTGCTACGTGGGTGTCCATCCACCACGGCGGCGGCGTCGGAATCGGCCGGTCCATCCACACCGGACAGGTCTCCGTGGCCGACGGCACCGACCTGGCCGCGGCGAAACTGACCGCGCTGCTGACCAACGACCCCGGAATGGGCGTCATCCGCCACGCCGACGCCGGCTACGACCGCGCCATCGACGTCGCCCACGAACGCGGCGTCCGCATCCCCATGAACGAAGGCAAGTAACCCCATGACCATCACCACACACGAACAGCTGACCGTCACCCTCGGCTCCAGCGGCGTGACCCCGGAAGACGTTGTCGCCGTCGCACGCCACGACGCCAAGGTGACCATCTCCCAGGACGCCCTGGACACGGTTGCCAAGGTTCGCGCCCACATTGACGATCTGGCCACGAGCGAGGTTCCGGCTTACGGCATCTCCACTGGCTTCGGCGCGCTGGCCAACCGCCACATTCCCAACGAACTCCGCACCCAGCTGCAGAAGTCGCTGATCCGCAGCCACGCTGCAGGCATGGGCCCGGCCGTTGAACGCGAAGTCATCCGTGGCATCATGTTCCTCCGCGCCAAGACCCTGGCATCGGGCCGCACGGGTGTCCGTCCCGTCGTCCTGCAGACCATGGTGGACGTCCTCAACGCGGGCATCACCCCGGTGGTCCGGGAGTTCGGTTCGCTGGGTTGCTCCGGCGACCTCGCTCCGCTGTCCCACTGCGCGCTGGTCCTCATGGGCGAAGGCGAAGCAACAGGGCCCGACGGCGAACTGTACGGCGTGGCGGGCAAGGCGCCTGTTGCTGAGCTGCTCGCGCAGCACGGCATCGAGCCTGTCACGCTCGCCGAGAAGGAGGGCCTGGCCCTCGTCAACGGCACCGAAGGCATGCTCGGCATGCTGCTGATGGCCATCGCAGACATCCGTCTGCTGCTCGCGACGGCGGATGTCACCGCGGCGCTCAGCGTCGAGGCCCTCCTCGGCACGGACCAGGTGTTCCTGCCCGAGCTCCACGCTGCACTGCGCCCGCACCCGGGCCAGGCTGCCAGCGCGGACAACATGCTCCGCGTGCTGTCCAACTCGCCGATCGTCGCTTCCCACCGGATCAACGACACCAAGGTCCAGGACGCCTATTCGCTGCGTTGCGCACCCCAGGTTGCCGGAGCTGTCCGCGATACCGTGGACCACGCCGCGCTGGTGGCGTCCCGCGAGCTCGCCGCAGCGATCGACAACCCGGTGGTCCTCCCGGACGGCCGCGTGACCTCCAACGGCAACTTCCATGGCGCACCCGTGGCCTACGTGCTGGACTTCCTGGCCATCGCCGTCGCGGACCTGAGCTCCATTGCCGAGCGTCGCACGGACCGCATGCTGGACCCTGCGCGTTCGCACGGACTCCCGGCCTTCCTCGCCGCGGATCCCGGCGTGGACTCCGGCCTCATGATCGCCCAGTACACCCAGGCCGGCCTGGTCTCGGACAACAAGCGGCTGGCCGTGCCGGCATCGGTGGACTCCATCCCGAGCTCCGCCATGCAGGAGGACCACGTGTCCATGGGCTGGCACGCTGCCCGGAAGCTGCGCAAGGCCGTCGAGAACCTGCGGCGGGTGCTCGCCGTCGAGCTTGTCACCAGCGCCCGCGCGATTGATATGCGCACGCAGCTGTCCGACGGCGAACTCACCCCAGGTCCTGCCGGCACGGCAGTGCTTGAGGTGCTTCGCGAAGTGGTCCAGGGTCCGGGCACCGACCGGTTCCTGTCGCCTGAGCTCGAAGCGGCTGACCGTTTGGTCGGCTCGGGTGCCGTCCGTGCGGCAGCCGAATCCGCCGTCGGGATTTTGGCCTGACGTCGAACAAAAGCCTCATATAAGGCGCATGTTTGTCACGTTCCGGAAATTGTTCGCAACGCAGTCTCCGGAACGTGGCAAATGTAGTAATACTTATGGTGTACGTCACGTCCACGCCAACGATGTCGTGGGCTTGACGGTCAACTGTCTTACACAAGTCAATACACAACGAACATCCACAAAGGGGTAGAAGTTCAATGAAGGCACGCGGAGCAGTCCTGTCCAGGCGAAACGCTCACACGGCTACGGTGTCCGACTGGAGGCAACTCCGGGTGGGCGAATTGGTGGAAGTGGTCAAGTACGCCCACGTCATCGCAACCGGCCAGATCGAGGAAGTTTCCAGCAGCGGGAATGTGGTGTGGCTTGAACATTCGGGGCCCGGGGTCACCGAAGAGGGCAAGGAGCTTTTCATGAAGTCCGACGGCGTGACCCTCCGCCGGGCATAACAACCCAACTGAGTCGCAGTAGTGCGCGTTTAGAGCAGGCGGAGTCAAGGGGTGGGAGCAACGCTGGGGGGTTAGGCCGCTTGTAGCAGCTGGTTAAGCCGGTTGGCTGGGGTTTCGAGGTTGAGGGTGGGT
>NZ_JBIVXL010000017.1:0-92180 GCF_044769225.1 Paenarthrobacter sp. NPDC090522 | reverse complement strand
ATCAACAAACTCCCGCCGGGCGTCCAACGAAAAATTCCTGACCACAACACGCTCCATCAATCAGAGCGTTGCAACGACCCTATGACTCCGCCACGCTCAAAACGCGCACAATTGCGACCCAGTTGGGTGCCCGCGCACGGAAAAGCGCCCCGGATTGATCGCGTTGACCAACCCGGGGCGCTGTTCGGTGCTGAAAGGCTAGGCGCCGATCGCGGACTTCATTTCGTCCACGGCCTTCTTGCCTGCTTCTTCGGTGGAGAGCCTGTTGAACAGGACTTCGGAGCTGTAGCGCTTGACGATTTCCTGAATGGCACCAGCACCCTTCGGCGGAGCTGCCGGAGCCTTGCCCAGTTCGCCCTGGATGTCGCTGATGAAGTTGACCACCTTGGTGTCCGCCGGAGCCAACTTGGACTGTATCGCTTCGCGGACATCCGAGTTGGGGTAGACGCCGCGGTCAGCAAGCAGGATTTCGCCGGCCTTGACGTTGTTGGTCAGGAAGTTGATGAACTTGGCGGTCTCTTCAGGGTGCTTGGTCCGCGAAGAGGCGGACCAGAACTGGGAGGCCTTGTACCAAAGCTGGGTGTCCGACGCCTTGCCGGTCTTGGACGGGAAGCGCAGGATCTGCAGCTCACCACCCGCGGCCTTTTCCAGGGCGGGCAGCTGGTTGGACCACCAGAAGGCCAGGCCGTTCTTGCCGGTAGCCAGGCCGCTCTGGTCAAGGGGCGCGGCTTCTGCTTCAACGATTTCCGAGGCCGACGGGACAGCCTTCTTCTCGCTCAGTTCCTTCAGGAAATCCCAGTAGCCGGCGATGTCCGAGGGCTCGAACCCGAGCTTGCCATCGTCGGTGTACAGCGACTTGCCGTTCTGGCGGAGCCACACGCCAAGGGACGCCTCGTCCGTTCCATAGGCGGCGGCACCATACGTGCCCTTCGGGGACTTGGCCGTGACTTCGGCCGAGATCCGCTCGAAGTCGTCCCAGGTCCAGGTCTTGTCGTCCGGGAGGGCAACGCCGGCAGCCTTGAAGACTGCGGGGTTTGCCAGGATGGTGGCTGCGTTGATGCCCGCGGCGATGCCGGTGAGGCCCTTGGGACCCTTGCCTGCATTCAGTGCAGCCTCGTCCAACTTGGAGGTATCGATCTGGTACTTGGAGAGGTCCAGGAGGGCGCCGCGGCTGGAGTACTCGGTGATGTACTTTTCGTCCATCTGGATGATGTCCGGAGCATCGTTGGCTGCCACTTGGGTGGCCAGTTTGTCCCAGTAACCGGACCAGTCGCCGTATTCGGCCTTGATGGTGATGTTCGGGTTCTCGGCTTCGAAGGCCTTGATGGCTTCCTGCGTCAGTTGTGCCCGCTTGTCGCCGCCCCACCAGGAGAAGCGGAGCTCAACCTTGCCATCGGCACTCTTGGCCTCGGAGCCTCCCCCACAGGCGCTCAAGGCCAGGACGGCTGCCGCGGTTGCTGCAATAATGGCCGAAGCGCGAAGCTTGCGCTTGGACCGCTTGACCTTGGGTTCCGACGAGCGCGCCTCCGACGCGGCTGCGTGGGCGACTGCTTCACCCTTGGGAAATACCGGCACTGTAGTCTCCGATCTTCTTTGATCCGTGGAAGTGTGAGAAAGCGTTTTCTCATTGGAATTATGATACAAGTCACCATCTTGTGTGACAAGTGTCATTTCTGTCTGGGTTTACTGACGGGAAGGGGCCGGCTTGCACCGGCCCCTTCCCCTCGGCGGGGCGCCTTCAGGCTTACTTGATGCCGGTGGTGGCGATGCCCTTGATGAGGAACCGCTGGCCAAACAGGAACACCAGGAACACCGGGAACAGGGACACGATGGACATGGCGAACAGTGATCCCCAGCTGGTGGCCGATTGTGAGTCGACAAAGGCCCGCAGCGCGACCGGGACAGTGAACATGTCCGGGTCCGTGAGGTAGATCAGGGCGCCGAAGAAATCGTTCCAGGTCCAGATGAACGTGAAGATGGTGGTGGTGGCGAGGGCCGGAACCATCAACGGAAGGATGACGCGCAGGAAGATCCGGGGGTGGCCTGCGCCGTCGATGCGGGCGGCCTCATCGAGTTCCTTCGGGATACCGCGGATGAACTGGACCATGAGGAACACGAAGAACGCATCCGTGGCCAGGAGCTTGGGCACGATCAACGGCCAGAAGGTGTTCACCCAGCCGATCTGCGAGAACAGGATGTACTGCGGCACGATCACCACATGGAAGGGCAACATGATGGTCAGCAGCATGATCCCGAAGAAGAGCTTCTTGCCGGTGAACTGGAGCCTCGCGAACGCGTAGGCGGCCATGGAGCAGGAGATCAGGTTACCCAGGATGGAGCCAAGGACCACGATCGCGGAGTTGATCATGTAATGCCCGAACGGGTGGGTCAGCGCGGACCAGCCATCGGTGTAGTTGTTCATTTCCAGGTTCTGCAGCCACAGGCCGGGTTCGCGGAAGATGAGGTCGTTCGGTCGCAGGGAGGAGACCACCATCCACAGGAGCGGATAGATCATGACCCCGCCTACCAGGATCAGGATGGCGTGCTTGATCAGTCCCTTGATGCGGGCGCTGCGGCTGAAGGCCAGGGTTCCCCGGGATTCGCGGCGGCGGGGGGTCTTGCCCGGCTGCTGTGACGTGGAGCCGGAAGTGGCGGGCATGGTCTGAGTTTTAGTCATCGTAGAACACCCAATACTTTGAAGCGATGAAGTTGATGGCCGTGAAGGCACCGATGATGACCAGCAGGAACCAGGCCATCGCTGAGGCGTAACCCATGTCGAACTGGCCGAAGCCCTTCTGGTACAGGTACAGCGTGAAGAACATGGTGGAGTCCGACGGACCGCCGTTGCCGCCCGAGACGATGAACGCCTGCGTGAACGACTGGAACGAGCCGATGATCTGCAGCACCAGGTTGAAGAAGATGATGGGGCTCAGCATGGGGATGGTGATCCGCCAGAACTTCTGCAAGGTGGTGGCGCCGTCAACTTCGGCTGCCTCGTAGTACATGTTCGGGATCTGGCGCAGACCGGCCAGGAAGATGATCATGGGGCTGCCGAAGGTCCACACGTGCAGCAGGATGATGGAGCCCAGCGCAGTGTTCGGATCCGAGATCCAGCCCGGGCCTTCGATGCCGATCATGGCCAGCACCTGGTTGACCAGGCCCGTGGTGCCGAAGATCTGCTTCCACAGGATGGCAACGGCAACCGAGCCACCGAGCAGCGAGGGCAAGTAGAAGATGGAACGGTAGAACGGGAGTCCGCGGAGGCCCTTGTCCAGGACCAGGGCAATGAGGAGCGCCACGGCCAGCTGCAGGGGCACGCCCACCAGGACGTACGTGAACGTCACGCGCAATGAGTTGTGCAGGCGGGCATCGCTGAACATCCGGACAAAGTTGTCCAGGCCAACCCACTCCGGCGGCTGCAGGAGGTTGTAGTCGGTGAAGGACAGGTACAGGGACATCAACATGGGTCCCACGGTGATGACCACCAGGCCGATCAACCATGGCAGGAGGAAGAAGTAGGCGGCCTTGTTGTCGCGGCCGTTGGCCTTCTTCTCCTCCTTGGTCATGGGGCCCTTGCGGCGGGTCATCGTGGAGAGTTCGCCAATAGCGCTCATTGCGTCCTCCCTGCGTGACCCCGGACGCCCTGCGGCGTTGCGGGGTGGTGCTGTGCGGCCATGTGGTCTCCTTTGGTCATCGTGGCCTTCCACGGAATTCGTGCTGGGAAATGCTGCCTCCGGGTCCGCCGGGGGCTCCGGCGCAGCCCCCTGGTTTTCCAGGATTCCGATCCCGGCGTTCAGCGGCTCCGTACCAAAGTAAACGTTTTCTTGACCCATGTACAGCCTTTTGCTAATTTTTGAGAAAGCGTTTTCTGATGAACGCGCTCCACAGGATTTCCCGCTCGCCGAAGCAGCCCGGCGTGCGGTTCCGCACACCCATCCGCCCCAGCAAAGCAGGACTCACTTGTTCCCGAAAAAAGCCACGGACACCGCTGTACTGGCCGGGATACAGGCACGCCCCAGTGCGATTGCCGGCTACGAGGACTGGCCGGACCATGCAGCCAACAATCCCCACGTGCCCGACTCCCCCGCGGCGAAGCTGCTCGCCGAAACACTCGGCGTTCCTGCCCTCGCACCGAATCCCGGGTACTCGGTGGAGTGGGAAGTGGAAGACAACAATGTGGTTACGTCCAAGCTGACGTGGCAAACCGGCTTCGGTCCCCGGACATCGGCTTGGCTGGTCAAGCCCGCCGATGCCACGGGACCACTCCCCGGGATCCTCGCCTTGCACTGCCATGGCGGCATCAAGTCGCACGGCGCCGAGCGCCTGGTGGGAATGCCTCCCGGCGTAGCGGAACAGTCCACGCACGACGACGGCACCGCCTCCGGCAACAGCCTCGGCCCCCTGCCACCCGGCTTACGGTCACGGCTCTACGACGGCAGGCCCTGGGCCACGTGGTTGGCCCGCCATGGGTTCGCGGTCCTGGCCCACGACGCTTTCATGTGGGGCAGCCGCCGGTTCACCCTGGACCCACTGCCCTACCGGACCGCCCACACGCTGGCCGGGCAGGAGGCACTCTGGCGGGAGGCCGGCGTCGTACCTTCCGACGCGGAACGGTACAACGCCGCGGCAGCTGCCCACGAAGAAACCGTGGCAAAGGCCGCCACGTTGCTTGGCTCCACTGTGGCCGGGACGGTGGCCCACGATGACCTCGTGGCCTTGGACATGCTGGCCTCTCTCCCCGGCGTCGATGCCGGACGGCTTGGTTGCGTCGGGTTTTCCGGTGGCGGCGGCCGGGCCATGGTCCTCGCCGGCCTGAGCCCGAAGATCCGCAGTTGCGTGGTGACGTGCATGATGACCACCTTTGAATCGCTGCTACCCGCGTACCTCGACGCGCACTCTTGGCTCCTCCATTCCCCCGGACTCTCTGGCTTGGGCGAATGGCCGGACGTCGTGGCGCGTTCCAGTGCGGAATCTGTCCTGGTGCAATACGGGCTGCGCGACGAACTTTTTCCCGAAGCCGGAATGCGCGACGCCGATTCCCACCTCAGGCGCGCCATGGCACCGGGCCGGTACACGGGCAGCTTCTGGGACGAACCCCACGTCTTCACGACGGCGATGCAGGAAGAGGCTGCCGCTTTCCTCGCCACCCGGCTCCAGGCAGAACCACCCACCCAAGCTTCAGCGAGGACCACCCCATGACCCAGCCCGCAACCATCACCAGCCCAACACCGCCCGTGCCCGTGCCCCGCGTCGCACTGGTAGGCGTCCACGGCTTCGGCGAACGGCATCTGGACAACCTCCGGCGCCTCGGGTCCGAGGGAAGGCTCCGCCTGGTGGCTGTCGCAGATCCCCAGCCACCCGCGGACGGTCAACTGCCTGACGACGTTGCCGTGTTCGCCTCCCTCGACGAACTCCTGGCCGTGGGGCAAACCCCTGACGTGGTCATCATCTCCACGCCCATCCAGACCCACGCACCTTTGGCCCTCGCGGCACTCGCGGCGGGCGCCAACGTGTATCTGGAAAAACCACCCGTGGCCTCCATGGCGCAGTACTCCGACGTGATGGCGGCTGCGCGGGAGGCCGGAAAACTGGTGCAAGTGGGCTTCCAAAGCCTGGGATCACATGCCATTGACGCCATCCAAGGGTTGCTGGCCTCCGGCGAACTCGGCGAACTCCGCGGGATCAGCGCCACCGGGCAGTGGCTGCGCACCAAGGGCTACTTCACCCGCTCCCGGTGGGCAGGAAAGCGAAGCATCAACGGAACCGATGTAGTGGACGGGGTGGCGACGAATGCCTTGGCCCATGCCGTCGCAACAGGGCTGCGCCTGGCCGGTGCGGCGAAAGTCACCGATGTCCGGCAGGTGGATACGGATCTCTACCGGGCCAACGACACCGAAAGCGACGATACCTCCGTTGTCCGGATAGCTACCGTCCACGGCACTGTCCTGACCTGCGCACTGACACTGTGCGCCCCCGTGCAGTCGGCCCCGGTGGTCACCGTCTACGGCACCCTGGGGCAGGTGGCCTTCTCCTACACTGAAGACCGGCTGGACATCACCACTCCGCAGGGAACCCGATCGGAAAGCCATGGCCGGACCGACCTCTTGGAGAATCTGCTCGCGGCACGGTCCGAAGCGGACCTCCTGAGCCCCCTCGGCGGCACTGGAGCCTACGTTGCCGTCCTCGAAGCGATCCGCACTGCCGAGGATCCGGCCCCCATCGATCCGGCCTTCGTGACTTGGGCGGGAGAGGGTAATGAGGCACACGCCGTGGTGGAGGGCATCGGGACCTGGATCCAGCGGGCCGCCCTGGGGCAGGCCACGTTCGCCGAGCTCGGAGCGCCTTGGGCCTCCGGCTCCAGCAAGCCCGTGATGGAACTCGGCGGGACAGTCGTAGCCACCATCCAGGATGGAACCGGCACCAGGCCAACGTCGTCGCCCCGGCCCTACCTGCACCCCGTCCGGACCTTGGCCGGAACCGTCGTGACGGACCACGTCCCCGAGGACCATGTGTGGCATCTGGGGGCCGGCGTGGCTTTGCAGGACGTGGACGGCATCAATTTCTGGGGTGGCCGCACCTACACCCGGGACGCGGGAGCGTACGTGTGGCGCAAAGACCACGGGCACATCGTCACCGAATCCGCTGAACACACGGAGGGGAAGCGGGTGGAACTGCTTGGCTGGGTCGGTCCCGACGGAACACGGATGCTCCGCGAACAACGCGAATGGAGTTGGGCCGCCGTCGGGCAGTCCGCATGGGCGTTGACGCTGGACTTCAGCCTTGAGCCGGCCACTGGTGGCTCCGTGATGCTGGGCAGCCCCGGGTCGAACGGCCGGCCGCAGGGCGGCTACGGCGGCTTCTTCTGGCGTCTGCCGAAAGTGGGCGATGCCACCATCTGGACCGCGGATGCCCGCGGCGAGGACGCGGTCCATGGGAGCGTGGCGCCGTGGCTGGCTTGGTCTGGAACGTTCGACGCCGGAACGTCACCCGGCGGGCACGGCACCGGCGGACTGGGCCACCCTGCAACGCTGGTGTTCCTCGCCTCGCCGCAGGCACCGGATCCGTGGTTCGTGAGGCAATCGGGCTACCCGGGCGTCGGGCTTTCCCTCGCGTGGGACACCCCGGTCCGGGCAGAACCCGGCAATCCTGTCCACCGCACCGTCACGGTCCTCATCGCCGACGGATTCCTGGCCACCAACGACATTAAACAACTCATCTCAACCTTGGGGGAATCGGCATGACCGCTCCAGCTCAGTCCACAACCGTGACCGTCACAGCGCCACGGACCGCACCCGGCAACGCAGCCGATCGCGCCGTCAAGCGCCGGCGCGTCCTGGATATCCTCGATGCCGCGGGCCGCGATTCACTGCTCCTGACAACGCATACGGCGCTCACCTGGTACTTGGACGGGAGCCGCGTGCACATCAGCCTCGCCGGGGATCCCATCGCTGCCCTGCTGGTGGACCGGGACGGCGACCACCTGGTGACGTTCAACAACGAGGCCGGACGGATTGCCGCCGAGGAACTCCCCCAGGGCGTCAGCCTTCACACGGTTCCCTGGCACGGCCCGCTGCACGCTACGGCCGCTGGGCTCGCCGGCGATGGCGATCCCCTGCTGGAAGCCGCCGTGGCAACCGAACTCCGTGCCGCGCGGCAGCAACTCCTTCCCGCCGAGGCCGCCCGCTACGCCAGGCTCTCGGCCGATGCCGCAACAGCCATGACCGACGTCCTGTCGCAGGCAACACCCGGTACCACCGAGTTCGAGCTGGTCTCCGATCTTGCTGCCCGGATCGTCGCCGTCGGGGCCGAACCGCTGGTCCTGCTCTGCAACGGCACGGGCCGCAGCGACTTCCGGCACCCGTTGGCTACGCACTCGCCGATTGGCCGCCGCGCCATGGCCGTGGTGTGTGCCCGCCGTGACGGCCTGGTTGCCAACGTGACCCGCTGGGTGGCGTTCGACGCCGGCACTCCCCAGGAGCTCGACGCCGAGGCCCGCATCGCGGCGGTGGAAGCGGACATCTTCCGTGCGACGGTGCCGGGTGCCCGCCTCAATGATGTCTTCACCGAGATCCAGTCGGCCTACGAGAGGCACGGCTTCGGCGCTGACCAGTGGAAGCTGCACCACCAGGGCGGCCCTGCAGGATATGCCGGACGGGATCCCCGGGTCACCGCAGAGGTCACTGACTGGATTGTCGTCAACCAGCCCTTCACGTGGAACCCTTCCGGTCCCGCCGTGAAGATCGAGGACACAGTGCTGCTCGCCGAGGGCGGGCTGGAGATCCTGACCTTCGACGAACGCTGGCCCACAGCGGAAGTCGACGGCCGCCGTCGTCCGGTGACGCTGCGTCCATAACCCGTCGTCCCCCACACGAAAGGGGCGGGTCACCATCAAGGTGACCCGCCCCTTTCGCGCGTGGCTACCCAAGTAGGTCGCAATTAAGCGCGTTTTGACCGCTCAAAACGCGCTCAACTGCGACCCAGTTGGGTGCGCTAGCTGAGGTTCAGTGCGCCGTCCACGCGGCGCGGGATGCCCAGCGGGTTGGACTCGTGCAGGGCCGGGTGCAGGATGCTCTCCGGCGCGTCCTGGTACGCCACCGGACGTTGGAACCTGCGGACCGCCGTTGCCCCCACGGACGTGAACAGGGACGTGGTGGCCGGGTAGGGACCTCCGTGTTGCTGGGCCCAGTTCACTGCCACGCCCGTGGGCCAGCCGGCGAACAGGACCCGCCCGGCCAGCCCGCTGAGCTGTTCCACGAGCGCATCGATGTCCTCGCCAGGCCGGGCGTGGAGGGTTGCCGTGAGGCTGCCGGGAACCTTGCCCAGGGCCTCGGACAACTCATCCTGATTGGCGTACTCGATCAAAAGCGTGGTGGGCCCGAAGCATTCCTCCAGAAGTTCCCCGGGCCGTGCCAGGACGTTGGCTGCCGTGGTGGAGAAGACCACCGGTGCAGCGCCATCGGCCAAGGCGTCCTGGTCTGCGGTGCCGCTGACCAACGTCACCCCAGGCTGCTCTGCGACGCTGCGCAGGCCGTACGGGTACGCCTCGGCGATGCGTTCAGTGAGCATGGCCGCTGCTGGCTTGTCCTTGCTGGCTTCAGCCACGTGCGCTGCAAAGTCCGTCCCTGCGGGGATGAAGATGAGGCCGGGCTTGGTGCAGAACTGGCCCGCGCCCATGGTGAACGAGGCTGCCAGGCCAGCGGCGAGTTCCTCTCCCCGTTCCGCAAGGGCAGCCGCCGTGATGACCACCGGGTTCAGGCTGCCCAGCTCGCCGTAGAACGGAATGGGCTCCGGACGTGAAACCGCAAGATCGAACAGGGCGCGGCCACCCGGAATGGAACCGGTGAAACCAACAGCCTTGATGGCAGGATCCTGGACCAACGCGGTTCCGGCTTCGCGGCCACTCACCAACGCGAAGATGCCCTCGGGGGCGCCGGCCTGGGCCAAGGCTTCCGTGACGATCTCCGCCGTGCGCTCGGACAGCCGCAGGTGGCCTGAATGGGCCTTGACGATCACCGGGCAGCCAACAGCAAGCGCAGACGCAGTATCGCCGCCGGCCGCGGAGAACGCGAACGGAAAGTTCGACGCCGAGAACACGGCTACCGGGCCAACCGGCCTGAGGATGCGGCGCAGGTCGGGCTTGGGCGGAGTTGCTCCGGGGTCGGCGTGGTCGATCACGGCTTCGAGGTACGAACCCTCGGTGATGACTTGCGCGAACAACCGCAGCTGGCCGCTGGTCCTGGCCACTTCTCCGGTGAGCCTGACCGTACCAAGGCTGGTCTCGGAGTCGGCGATGGCCACGAGCTCCGTCACGTTGGCGTCCAACGCGTCGGCGACGGCGGTCAGCCACTTCGCGCGCTCGGCGTCGGACGCTGCTGCGGTCACTTTCGCCGCGACAGCCGCTGCGGCCGTCACTGCTGTCAGGTCAAGAGTTGCTGTACTCAATGTGGTTTCCTTTGCTCTCGATAGCGTCGGTAGCGGAGGCCTGTGTGGAGAAATCGAATCCGAGTCCGGGCCTGCCTGCGGAACTGAGCCTGCTGTTACGGATGCTGATAGGGGACGGGCCGCCAAGGATCCCCAACTGTTGGAAGGAGGCGTCCTCCACGTCTTCCACACTGACAGCCTCGGCCAGGGTCAGGGCCAGCTGACCGGACAGTTCGGGCAGCAAGTGCGGGGCAACCCGGATGCTGTTTGCCCGCGCCAACTCGACGATCCGCCTGAACGGGGTGATACCGCCAACCCGAACAATGTTGGGCTGGATGATGTCCACCGCTTCCGCTTCGATGAAGTCGCGGAACCGGTAGATGGTGTGGACATTCTCCCCCAATGCAATGGGCACCGGCGAGTGCTTGCGCAACCTCCGGTAGGCCCACAGATCGTCCGCACGGATCGGTTCTTCCAGCCATTCCAGGCCATAGCCGGCCAGGACATCCAACGCACGGAAGGTATGTGCCAGGTCCCAGCGCTGGTTGGCGTCGATCATCAGCAAGCGGTCCGGTCCGAGGACCTCCCGGACCGCGGCCACCCGTTCGGCGTCCTCGCGCAGCTCCGGTTTGCCCACCTTGATCTTGACGGCGTTGTGACCCGCAGCCACCCAGCGCTTGGCCTGTTCCACGAGCTCATCCAGGGAGTAGTGCAGGTTGACGCCGGAACCGTAGACTTCCACGGATTCCTGCCGCTGCCCCAGGAGTCCGGTGACGGACTGGCCGGCCTTCCGCGCTGCGAGGTCCCAGAGCGCAAGGTCCACGCCGGCCATGGCAATGGTGGTGAGCCCTCCACCGCCCGCTTCGTGCAGCCTCTTCCACAACGCGTCCCACACGATCTCCGCGTTGGCTTCGAGCCCAACGATGAATGGTGCGATGTCGTGGTCCAGGAGGGCCTTCACTGCCTGGGGGCCGATGGTAGGCGTCCACGAAAAACCGTGGCCCGTTCCGCCGTTGTCCGTTGCCAGTTCGGTGACAATCACGTGGTTCTCCGGTGCCTCCACGCCCCAGCTGCGCAGCAGCGGAACGGTGATCAGGCGGGTGGAGAGCCCGGTGATGCGGGCCGGCATCAGTTGCCGGCCAGCTCGTGGCCCTTGGCGAGGATTGCCTTGAGCTCCAACAGCTGCTCCTCGGTGGGATCCACCAGTGGCGGACGGACCGGACCAACGGGCAGGCCGGCCAAACGCAGGCCGGCCTTGATCAGGGAGACGCCGAAGCCCGGTGTCTGGTCACGAAGCCGGACGAGCGGTCCGTAGAAGCCTTCCAGCAACGCGTTGCGGCGCTCTTCGTCGCCGGAGACGTAGGCGTCGTAGTAGGCCTTGGCGATCTCCGGGGCCATGGCGAAGGCCGCCGAGGAGTACAACGGAATACCGAGCCCGCGGTAGGCGCCCTGCGTGAGTTCGGCCGTCAGGAGGCCATTGAACAGCGCGAAGTCTTCACGGCCGCTGGCGTTGATGGCGGAGACGATTTCCTGCGCGAGGCCAACATCGCCAATCCCATCCTTGAAGCCCACCACCTTGGGGTTCGCCGTCAAACGGGTCATCGCGGCGGCGGTGAACTTTGCCGTACCGCGGTGGTAGACAATGACGGGGAGGCTGCTGGCGTCCGCCACGGCCTCGACGTAGGCAACCACACCGTCCGTGGGACCCGTGACCAGGTACGGGGGAAGAACCAGCAGCGCGTCGGCGCCGGCTTCTTCGGCTGCCTTGGCGGCGGCAATCGCGTGGCCCAGAGGCCCACCGGCACCTGCCACCACCGGAACAGCTCCGGCTACAACCTCGACGGCGGCTGCGACTACTGTGCGGATTTCGTCGAGGGACAGGGCATGGAATTCACCCGTGCCGCATGCCGGGAACACGCCGCCGGGACCGAACGGAAGGCGCGAGGCGATGTGTTCCTTCAGGAGGGCCACATCCACCGCTCCGTCCTCGGTGAAGGGCGTGACGGGGAAGAAAAGGACGCCGTCGAATTTCATGCTGTCTCCTTGCTGGTTGCTCCCGCAGGCACCAGGCCGCGGTGGTTCTCGTCATTGAGTAGTGCTGTATCTGCGCCTTCGTAGGCAGGGGCGAGTTCGGTTCGCCAGCTGCGCCGCGGCTCCCACCCCAAAAGCTCGCGGGCCTTATCCACGGAGAATGCTGGACTGGTACCGGTGAGGTGCTCCGTCAGTGGACCGCTGCCGGGCAGGAACCGCGGGAACAATTCAGCCAAGGGCGCGGTGGCCAGGGCATCCTTGGCGCCCACGAAGAACACCTGCCCGTTGGGAATGGAGTCCATCTTCGCCAAGAGGACATCCAGGAACTCAGCCACGTCACGGGCATCGACGTAGTTGAACAAAGCCGGTGCGGACAAGGCGGGATCATCCAACCGCTCCCTGACCGTATGGCCCTGCTGCGTCAGCGCTCCCTCCCATTCCTCGGGTGAGATGACGTAGCAGGGGCGGAAGGCCGCGTACCGGATCTTTTCCCCTTGCGCTGCAGCGAACATCTGGACCGTCTGCTCGGCGATCAGCTTGGACAACGCATAGGCGTTCCACGGCTTGGGTGGGGTCTCTTCGTTCAAAGGGAACGACGGCGGCAGCCAGCCTGCCGGCGAACCGTAACCGAGGGCAGTGGGGCTGCTTGCCGTGACGATCTTCGGAACGCCTGCGTCGGTGGCGGCACTCACCACCGCGTAGGCGAGCCGGGTGTTCGTGCTGAAAATGACGTCCTCGGGTGCGCTGAAAGGTACCGCAATAGCAGCGAGGTGAATGACGGCGTCGGGCTTTGTTTCCCTGATGAGGCGCTCCGCCTCACCGGGCGCCAGGAGGTCTGCGGTTAATTGCGTGGCGCCTGCCGGCAACTGCCCGGCGGGGATGGCGTCGCGGTCCACGGAAACCACGTCGTGGCCCGCCCCTGCGAGTCCGGCTACCACGCTGCGGCCGAGCCGTCCCGAGCCGCCGGTGACGAAAATCCTGCTCATCTGAAGTTCCTTGCGTCTCTTGGGGGTCAGGCCTGGTCGCGGCTGAGGTCGGCGCCGAGGCCAAGTTCGCTGATGTGGACAGGCAGGTTGGTGTCGAGGGACTGGTTTCCGGCGATGCCCACCGAGACGGACCGGAGCCCGTCGATGTAGCCGGACGGACGTCCCAACGGGTCCGCTCCGGGGCCGTTGAAGAGGTCCGAAAGCAGCAGGTTGTCGCCACCGCCATGGCCACCTTCGCCATTGATGATCGGCACCTCATAGGCTGCCTCCCAGTGGCGCTGGACGATCAGGCGCTCACCGTTGCGTCGCACGGCGTCCTCTTCCTCAATGGGTGTGGCACTCGGGTCCACGACGGTCTTCTTGTCCGTGCTGAACTCGACGGCGGCACGTTCCACCACCTCGAGTTCTGCCCGGCCTTCCGTGCCGTTGACGGTGACGCGGTAACCCTCCCACGGGCTGTGCGCGTTCAAGGAGTAGCTCAGGGTGGGTCCGCCCTGGTAGTCCACCACGAGGGCCAGGTTGTCCTCGATGGTGATCCCATCGGTGAAGACGTCCTGGTCACGGCGGTAGCCATCGAACTTCTCGTTGTCGTAGTACAGGGCCTTGAGCCGCTCGTCGTCGCGGAGGTCCAGACGGAACGGATCGCGCTCGAGTCCGTCCACGGTACCGCGCTCGGGACGGACGCCCAGGCCGCGGTCGCTGGCGTTCTTGTCACCGTAGAAGCGCAGGCCGCCGGAAGCGAAGACGCGCTCGGGAACATCGTTGATCCACCAGTTGACCAGGTCGAAATGGTGGGAAGCCTTGTGGATCAGCAGCCCGCCGGAGTTCTTCTTGTCGCGGTGCCAGCGGCGGAAGTAGTCGGCTCCGTGGACGGTATCAAGCACCCAGCTGAAGTCGATCGAGGTCACCTTGCCGATGACGCCGTTCTGGATGACTTCCTTGAGGGCGGAGTTGCGCGGCGAGTAGCGGTAGTTGAACGTGACCACCACGTTGCGGCCCGTTTCTGCCACGGCAGTGGTGATGCGGCGGCAGCCCTCCACATCGATGGTCAGCGGCTTTTCAACCACGACGTCGGCACCCGCCTCAAGCGCTTCGACGATGTAGTCGGCATGCGTGTAGTCCGGGGTGGTCACGATGACGCGTTCGATGCCATGTGCCTGGATGAAACTGGTGAGCTCGCCCGGTTCAAAGGACCCGACCGGTCCGGATCCGCCGAGTTCCTTGATGAGCTCCTGGTAGAACTCCACTCGGCCAGGGTTGACGTCGGACAGGGCCACGAGCTCGGCAACATCGGCGTGCTGGCCGAAGATGGCGCGGATGTACATCTCGGAGCGGCCGCCAGTGCCAATGAGGGCGATTCTTGTGCGGTGGCCGGCGGTGCCCGATGTGGACGGGGTGGTGGCTGGATGGGTCTCGGCGGTGTCGACGTTGACCATGGAGAATGCCCCTTTCCAAAGGCAGGAGTGAACCGCTTGACGGCCCGGCTTGTTCTGGGAAGAATCATGAGAAAGCGTTTTCTCAGAGCGTTATAAGCTTTGTATCAAGACTCTGGCGGTCGCGTCAACCATCGCCCCAACGACGGGGCAGCACGGGGCAAGCCAATCGGAAGGGGCAAGATGGCACGCAGGAATACCAACAGGCGCGTTGGCATTGCCGACGTCGCGGAGAAGGCAGGCGTTTCCCACGCCACAGTGTCGCGCGTCATGAACGGCAACGCGGCAGTGGACCCCGGCATTGCCGCACGCGTACGTGCCGCCGCAGCTGAACTGAAGTACCAGCCCAACCCCGTGGGCCGGAGTTTGGCCTTGGGAAAGACGGACACCATTGGGATCGTTGTGCCGGACCTGGCCAACCCCACGTTCCAGGCCATCCTCCGCGGCCTGAGCATTGCTGCCGCCCAGGACGGCTACCGCGTATTGATCGCGGATTCCTCCGAAGTGACCAGCGAGGAAGCCATCCTGGCAGGTGAAGCGCGGCGACGCTGCGACGGCGTGGTGCTCTGTGCACCCCGCATGCCCGATGCAGAGCTGGAGGAACTGGCCCCCACCCTGCACCCGCTGGTCCTGATCAACCGGACCACCATCACCACCAACACACCGAGCCTCAGCGTCGATTACGGGCAGGGCATCCAGGAGCTCGCCCGGCACTTGGTTTCCCTGGGCCACCAGCGGCTCGTTTACCTCTCCGGCCCGGAACACAGCGCCTCAAACCGCCAGCGTCTGGTCGGCTTGGCGGAATTCCGCAAGGAGCACCCGGACATCGAACTCCAGATGCTGCACGGCGGCTCCAACTTCGACTCGGGCCACGACTCCACCGAGGCCATCATTGCCAGCGGAGCAACGGGCATCCTGGCCTTCAATGACCTCGTTGCCATGGGCCTCTTGAGCGGCCTGCACGAGCGCGGCATCAAGGTTCCGGAAGACATCTCCGTGACCGGTTTCGACGATATTCCGTTCGCCAAATACACCACTCCCCCGCTCACCACGGCCGCCGTGCCCATCAATGAGCTCGGCAGCCTGGCGTGGCGCAGGATGCGGGAACAGATCCAGCAGGCGGACGAAGCACCCGTCCATCAGCAGGACGAGTTCGCTCCCCGCATGGAGATCCGAAAGAGCACCGCTGCCCCAGCCTTCAAGCCCGCCTAGGAAGGCAACGCGGAGTCACCAACGGCCCTTTCAGGGGGCCAACATGGGCCGTAAGTGGCTCCGCGTTGCTCTTAATCCTGGGTGGAAGCCGAGCCCACTCCGGCCTCCGTGTAGAAGCCACGGATGTGCGCCGCCACAAGATCTGCCGCCTTGCGGCCGTCGTTCGCGTTGACGGCGGCAAGGATGGCGCGGTGTTCGGCCCGAAGCCGCCCCGACGTGGCGTTCCAGTCGGGCAGGTTTCCGGTGAGTTCGCTGGCGTAATTCTCGATCGCCCCACGGAGCGAGGCCATCATGGCGCTCACCACGGCGTTGCCCGCAGCTTGCGCCAGGGCGACATGGAAGCGGGCGTCGAGGCCCAGGAACGTGTCAACGTCCGGGGCAGCGTCCATTTGGTCCAGCAGCTCCGCAGCTTCGTAGAGCTCGGGCACGCCTGGCTGTGCGCGCGCCGCCGCCCAGGACTCAAGCAGCACGCGGGTCTCCACAATGTCCGCCACGGGCAGGTGCCGCGTTGCCACATGAAGGCGGAGCGTCGACCCCAAGGCGGATCCCGGCTCGGCGATGACGATGGTCCCCGCATCCTTACCGGAACCTACCCCAGCACGGACAACGCCCATGGCTTCCAGGATCCGGACGGCCTCGCGCACCGAAGTGCGGGAGACCTGCAATTGTTCGGCCATGGTCCGTTCACCGGGCAGGCGTCCCCCCAGGACCAGTTCGCCGCTGGATAACTGCTGTTCGATCCACCCCAGGACAAGTTCGTGCGTTCGCATACCGGAATACTAGTTGATGTGGTCCAACCACATGCCTTACAGTGTGGTTAGACCACACACTTCAAGGGAGAACCGCATGACCGACACCCTCGATCCCAAGCTCACTGCCGCGCCCGCCGATGCCGGCAGCGACCAAAACGTAAGCCGCCCGCCTCAGCCGCGGCCCGCCGTCGTACTCCCCGCAGCACTGAAGCGGCGCGTGCCCAAGGTCTCCGACCTGGCGCCGCTCATGCAGTTCAAGAAGCCCGAGTTCAGCAAAACCGCGCGGCTCAAGCGGGCCAGCACCATCTGGGACCTGCGGGACATCGCCAAGCGGCGCACCCCGCAAGCACCCTTCGACTACACCGACGGCGCCGCGGAAGCCGAAATCACCCTGCGCCGTGCCCGCCAGGCGTTCCAGGACATCGAATTCCGTCCCGGCATCCTGCGCGACGTCTCGAAGATCGATCTCCGCACAGATATCCTCGGCCAGGAGTCCAAGCTTCCGTTCGGCATCGCACCCACCGGCTTCACCCGCATGATGCAGTCCGAGGGTGAATATGCAGGCTCGCAGGCCGCCGAGGCCGCCGGCATCCCCTACACGCTCTCCACCATGGGTACCGCCTCCATCGAAGACGTTGCCGCGGCAGCGCCGAATGGCCGCAACTGGTTCCAGCTCTACCTGTGGACGGACCGCGACCGCTCGCTGGAGTTGATCGAGCGGGCTGCGAAGGCTGGCAACGACACCCTCATGGTCACCGTGGACACGGCAGTGGCCGGCGCCCGGTTGCGCGACGTCCGTAACGGCATGACCATTCCCCCGGCGTTGACACTGAAGACCGTCCTTGATGCCTCGTACCGGCCCGCTTGGTGGTTCAACTTCCTGACCCACGAGCCCCTGACCTTCGCCTCGCTGTCCAGGTACACGGGCACGGTGGCAGACCTGATCAACTCAATGTTCGATCCCACTTTGACCTACGAGGACCTGGACTGGCTGCGCGAGACGTGGAAGGGCAAGCTCCTGGTCAAGGGCATCCAGACCGTCGAGGATGCCCGGCGCGTTGTCGACCATGGGGCTGACGGCATTGTCCTGTCCAACCACGGCGGACGCCAGCTGGACCGTGCACCCATCCCGTTCCACCTGCTGCCTGAGGTCTCAGCTGCGCTGAAGGCTGACAACAGCAAGGCCGCGGTGATGCTGGATACCGGCATCATGAGCGGCGCCGACATCGTTGCCGCCCTCGCCCTCGGCGCAGACTTCGCCCTGATCGGCCGCGCCTACCTGTACGGGCTCATGGCCGGTGGGCGCGAAGGCGTGGACCGGACCATCCAGATCCTGGAAAAGGACATGACCCGGACCATGGCACTGCTCGGAGTCAGCAAGGTGGCGGACCTCAACCCGGACCACGTCCACCTGCTGCAGCACTAACCCATGTAGGTAGCAGTAGAGCGCGTTTTGAAGCTTCAAAACGCGCTCTACTGCTACCCAGTTGGGTGAGAATGCTAGATGAGTCCCTGGGCCAGCATGGCGTCGGCTACCTTCACGAAGCCACCGATGTTGGCACCCACCACGTAGTTGCCCGGCGCGCCATACTCTTCGGCGGTCTCGGCGCAGCGGTCGTGGATACCCACCATGATTTCCGTAAGCCGGGCCTCAGTGTGCTCGAACGTCCACGAGTCGCGGCTGGCGTTCTGCTGCATTTCCAAGGCAGAGGTAGCAACGCCACCTGCATTGGCGGCCTTGCCCGGCCCGAAGAGGATGCCCGCCTCCTGGAACACGGACACGGCTTTCCGGGTAGAGGGCATGTTGGCCCCCTCGGCAACGGCGATCAGGCCGTTGCTGACCAACTTGGCGGCAGCATCGCCGTCGAGCTCGTTCTGGGTGGCGCAAGGCAGCGCAACGGTACCGTTGACATCCCACACCGAACCGCCCTCGACGTGGCTGGCGCCCGGGCGGCGCGCAGCGTATTCGGTCAGGCGGGCGCGTTCTACTTCCTTGACCTGGCTGAGCAGGGCAACATCGATGCCCGCCTCGTCCACGATGTAGCCGGCGGAGTCGGAACACGCCACCACGGTGGCGCCAAGCGCCTGTGCCTTGGCGATCGCGTGGATGGCCACGTTGCCGGAACCCGACACGACGACGCGCTGGCCGTCGAAGGACGTTCCACGCGTCTTCAGCATCTCCTGGGCGAAGATGACCGTTCCATAGCCGGTTGCCTCGGGCCGCACCAGCGAGCCACCCCAGGAGATACCCTTGCCGGTCAGCACGCCGGATTCGTAGCGGTTGGTGATGCGCTTGTACTGGCCGAACAGGTAGCCGATCTCCCGTCCGCCCACTCCAATGTCGCCGGCCGGAACGTCCGTGTATTCACCAATGTGGCGGTAGAGCTCGGTCATGAAGGACTGGCAGAAGCGCATGATCTCGGCATCGGAACGGCCGCGCGGATCGAAGTCCGAGCCACCCTTGCCGCCGCCAATCGGCATGCCCGTCAGCGCGTTCTTGAAGATCTGCTCGAAGCCGAGGAACTTCACGATGCCCAGGTAAACCGAGGGATGGAAACGCAGTCCGCCCTTGTAGGGGCCCAGCGCCGAGTTGAACTCCACGCGGAAGCCGCGGTTCACATGCACGCGTCCGGCGTCGTCGGTCCACGGAACGCGGAAGATGATCTGGCGCTCCGGCTCGCAGAGGCGTTCCAGGACAGCGCCTTCGAGGAACTCCGGATGACGGTCGTGGACCGGGCCCAGGCTTTCGAAAACCTCGGTTACGGCCTGGTGGAATTCCTTCTCTCCAGGGTTCCGCGCCAACACGGTGTCCCGGACGGCTTCGAGCCTTGAGTCCATGCGTCTTCCTATCCCTCAGGTGCCACGAGCCCGCGGCGAGACAATCAAAGTCCCGCTCATGGTTGCATCACAGAAGGTAGGATCTCCATCCGAGCCGGATGTGACTGCCGGGGCGCGACTTAACACAAGGGCAGAAAAGCCTCGGAAAGACGGGAAACCGAAGGTTAACAAAAACTCACAATGTGAGGAGTATCACGTTAGGTCTAGCGCTTGCGCCCGAACTTCGGCAGGTTGGGAAGGTTCGCCAGGAGGTCCGCGGCCTTGGTGGCCGCCCGGCCCACGGTGCGTCCGATCTGCTGCGGCACAGTATCGTCCGTCTGCAGGTCTACAGACACAGGCGCGTCCGTTGCGTGCGCTGTGACGGCCTGGCTGAGGGTCTCCGTGCGCGGCGCAACATCCTCCGCAACGGTGGCCGTGGCGGCTTCAGCGGCGGGCTCCCCCGCGGAAGGTACGACGACGGCGGCAGCCGCCGGTCCGACGTCGAACGTTTCCAGCCACGAGGCGACGCCCGCGAGCGGCTTGGGATTCAGGGTATAGAAGCGCTTCTGACCCTGAGCACGCATGCTGACGAGGTCAGCTTCGCGTAAAACCTTCAAATGCTTGGAGATGGTGGGCTGGCTTGCGGCCAACTCTTCTACCAGTTCCCCTACTGCTTTATCCCCAGAGCGGAGGGAAACCAGGATGTCGCGCCTGGTTGCCTCAGCAATGACGGCAAATACGTCGTCAGTCACCATGACACCCACCCTAGCGACATATACGCCAAATGGCATCCCTCGTTTCCGTCCGCCGCAGCGGCGGATCGTTGACCGCCGGGTGGGCCGGTGCTACAACTTTTGTCACGGTCCGTCCGGGCTCCCAGGCCCCGGCCGCCAACACCACGGGGTGCAGGGCAATGACTGACTTCTTCAGGCGGCACATGTTCAACATCATCGCCGCAGTGTTCCTGGCCCTGTTCGTCCTGGTGTGGGCCGCCGTCCTGCTCCGCGTTGGCACGTGGGTTCCCACCGGCGAAGCCCAGGCACCCGAGTTGAACGGAGCCCTGGTCACCGCGGCCGGCGTCCTGGCCACTTCGCTGAGTTCCCTCACGCCCTCGGCCTTGGGTTTCACCATTTCCGAGGTCAAGCGGGACAACGCCGCGGCCGGAGAGCAGGGCCCGCTGATCAATCCCGCCCAGGTGGCCACCCGGCTCTCGGGCCGGGTGATCTTCGCCATCATGGTCTACATGACCATGGGGATGCTGGTCCTGGTGCTGTGGTTGTTCAAGGGACAGGCATCCACCGACCTTATTGGCGCGTTCGCGTTGTCGCTGCTGGGCTGGCTTGTCGGAGCGGCGGGGGTGGTGTTCCAAACGGAGAAGACGGACGCTTAGCTTGCTGGCAAGCGCTCAGTCGAACCAGGGATCCAAGCCGTACAAGGGGAAGATCTCCTTGCGCGTGGCGATGACCGTCCGGTCCACTTGGTCCGCGGGGTCGTAACCCACCTCCCAGGAACGCCACCAGATGTCCACATCGTCACCCATGGACTCAGGAGCCCACACTCCGTACTTCTCCTTGACGTACGTGCGCCACTCTTCGGGCACGGGGGTCGCGAGGGGCACCGCGCGCTGCGTCACCATCCCGATCAGGTGGCTCCAGGCCCGCGGGACCACACCCGTGACGTCATAGCCGCCACCGCCCGTGGCAATCCAGCGGTTCCCGCAGTAGCGGGCTGCGAGGCTCCCGACGGCGCTGGCGGCCTCACGCTGGGCATCGACGCTCAGGTTGAGGTGCGTGAGCGGATCCAGGCGATGGGAATCACAGCCGTGCTGGCTGACGATCACCTCGGGCTGGAAAGCCCCGACGAGTTGCGGCACAACAGCATGGAACGCCCGCAGCCACGCGGCGTCGCCCGTGAACGCCGGAAGCGAAACGTTCACCGCCGTGCCAGGAGCGTCCGGACCGCCCGTTTCATTGGCGAAACCCGTACCGGGAAACAACGTCAGCCCGGATTCGTGCAGGGAAATGGTCATCACCCGGGGATCGTTCCAGAAGATGCCTTGCGTCCCATCGCCATGATGGGCGTCAACGTCGATGCAGACGATCCGCTGCACACCGCCGTCGAGCAACCGCTGGATAGCCATGGCAACATCGTTGTACACGCAAAAACCGCTCGCGCGCTCCCGCGAAGCATGGTGCATGCCACCGCTGAAGTTGACCGCCCGGATGGCCTTGCCGTCCAGGATCGAATCCGCCGCCAGCAATGACCCCCCGGCCAGCCGGGCACTGGCTTCGTGCATGCCCGCAAACGCGGGATCGTCCTCGGTGCCCAGCCCCCGCTCTTCGTCAGGCCAGAAGGGGTCCGCACTGACCCGGCGGACCGCCGCCACGTAGTCGGGGCTGTGGACCGAGCAAAGTTCGACGTCGGTAGCCACCGTGGGTGCCTCGACGGCCACATGGTTGTGGTTGAAAAGACCCAGGGATTCGGCCAGTCTTGCCGTCAGTTCCAGGCGCTGGGGTGCCATGGGATGGCCGGGCCCGAAGTTGTAGGCGGTCATGGCAGGATCCCACACCACCGTCGTTGGCAGTGCGGAACGCGTGATGCTGGAAGCCGCCGTTCCAAGCGTGGAGTTCATCCAGAACAGGCTACCTGAGGCCGTAGCGCCTCCCCGCCCGGTTACGGCAGCCGAATAGTGGTTTACTACTCAGGAAAGTATGTTCACTTGAGGAAGAGCGCCATGTCTCAAAGCCAGTCGCGGTCCACCGCCTCGGCCAACTGGCAACCAGGCCAGCCGGAACGTGAAGGCTTGTGGATCTTCACACGTGCCCGCGACTTCATCGACAACATAGCCAATACTTCCCCGGCCCGTCTGGCACTCGTGGCGTTCGGCCTGGTCATCCTGCTCTTTACCGGGCTCCTGTCCCTGCCTGCCTCCTCGGCTTCGGGCGAAGCCACTCCGCTCCACCAAGCGATGTTCACGGCAGTGTCCAGCGTCTGCGTCACCGGGCTGACGGTGGTCTCCACGGCAACCCATTGGTCCTTCTTCGGGCAATTGGTGATCCTGGTGGGCATCTTCGTCGGTGGCTTGGGCACGTTGACACTGGCATCCTTGCTGGCGCTCATGGTCAGTAAGAGGCTTGGCGTCCGTGGAAAGCTCATTGCCCAGGAAGCCATGAACAACGCAGGCCGGCTCGGCGAAGTGGGTACACTGCTCCGGATCGTCATCACCACCTCCGTGGTGATCGAAGCCGCCTTGGCCCTGGCCTTGATTCCACGCTTCATGCTTCTGGGTGAGCCGTTCTGGCAATCCGTGTGGCATGGCGTCTTCTACTCGATCTCGTCCTTCAACAACGCCGGCTTCACGCCCCACTCGGACGGGATCGTCCCGTACGAAACCGACCTGTGGATCCTCATCCCCCTGATGCTCGGGGTATTCCTGGGCAGCCTCGGCTTCCCCGTGGTGATGGTGCTCCAACAGAATGGCCTGAACTGGAAGAAGTGGAACCTCCACACCAAGCTCACCATCCAGGTCTCCTTCATCCTGCTGCTGGCCGGAACCGTGCTGTGGGCACTGATGGAGTGGGACAATGTGCGCACCATCGCGCACATGGACCTGGGCGACAAGATCATCCACTCGCTCTTCGCCTCTGTCATGACCCGGTCCGGCGGCTTCAACTTGGTGGACCAGAACCACATGGAATCCACCACCATGCTGCTCACCGATGCGCTCATGTTCGCCGGTGGCGGCTCGGCTTCAACGGCCGGCGGCATCAAGGTAACCACCATCGCCGTCATGTTCCTGGCAATCATCGCCGAAGCCCGCGGCGACGCTGACGTCAAGGTGTACGGCCGCACCATCCCGCAAGGCACCATGCGCGTTGCCATTTCCGTGATCGTTGCCGGCGCCACCCTGGTGTCCGTCGCGGCCTTCCTGCTGCTGTCCATCAGCGGAGCCTCGCTGGACCGGGTGCTCTTCGAAACCATTTCCGCCTTCGCCACTGTAGGACTGAGCACCAACCTCAGTGCCGAGCTGCCGCCGTCGGGCGTTTATGTCCTGACGGCCCTCATGTTCGCCGGCCGCGTCGGCACCGTTACCCTCGCTGCGGGCCTGGCCCTGCGCCAACGCAGCCAGCTGTTCCACTACCCGGAAGAGAGGCCAATCATTGGCTAGCACCCAGGGGGCGGCCAACCGTCCCGCCCACAACGCACCGGTCCTGGTGATCGGCCTTGGCCGCTTTGGTTCGGCCACGGCTGAGCAATTGGTGAAGCAGGGCCGAGAGGTCCTGGCGATCGAACGCGACCGCAGTCTGGTCCAGAAATGGGCTCCGGTGCTCACCCACGTCGTGGAAGCGGATGCCACCAACATCGACGCCCTGCGCCAGCTCGGTGCGCAGGAGTTCAGCTCGGCCGTCGTGGGCGTGGGCACCTCGATCGAATCGTCAGTGCTGATTACCGTGAACCTGGTTGACCTGGGCATCCAGCACCTCTGGGTCAAGGCGATCACGCCGTCCCACGGCAAGATCCTCAGCAGGATCGGCGCCAACCACGTCATCTACCCCGAAGCCGACGCCGGTGTCCGTGCCGCGCACCTCGTGTCCGGGCGCATGCTTGACTTCATCGAATTCGACGACGACTACGCGATCGTCAAGATGTACCCGCCCAAGGAAACCGTCGGCTTCACCTTGGAGGAATCCAAGGTCCGTTCGAAATACGGCGTCACCATTGTGGGCGTGAAGACGCCGGGTGAGGACTTCACCTACGCGCGTCCGGAAACCAAAGTGTCCGGACACGACATGCTGATCGTGTCCGGACACGTGGACCTGCTGGAACGCTTCGCGGCCCGCCCGTAGCTTGGCTTGCTTGACGCCTAGCCGAGTTGCTTGGTGATCTCCGCCGCCCTCGCAGCCGCTGCGCGGGCGCCGTCCGCGATGATCCTGGGGATCCCGCCGTCGTTGAACGCCGCGATGGCGCGCTCGGTGGTGCCGTTGGGGCTGGTCACCGCCACGCGCAGGTCTGTGGGGTTCGCGCCGGGCTCGGCAAGCATGAAGCCCGCACCGGCCACCGTTTCGCGCGCCAGCATGAGCGACAGCTCCTCATCCAACCCGAGTTCGACGCCGGCTGCGGCCATGGCCTCCGCAAGGTAGAACGCATAGGCGGGTCCGGAGCCGCTGATCGCGGACAAGGCGTCCACTTGGTCCTCGGGCACCTCCACGACAGTGCCGGCACCTGCCAGCGCCGTCTTGGCACGCTGGAGCTGCTCAGGGCTGCAGTGCGTTCCGGGCGATACGGAAACCACGCCGCGGCCCAGCTTGGCGGGCGTGTTGGGCATGGTGCGGATCACCGGCTGCCCTTCCGGCAGCGCTGCTTCGAGTTGGGCAAGGGAAACGGCGGCAGCCACACTGACCACGATGGTGTCCTTGCCCAGTGCGGGACTGATCTCCCGGGCCAGGTCCGCAATGCCAACCGGCTTGACGCCCAGGATGACCATTCCGGCGCCCTTGGTGGCCAGCTTGTTGTTGTCCGGGTCCTCTTCGCCGGCGATCGCCATGACGCCGTGGCGCTGGGCCAGCTCCTCCGCCCGCTCGGCGCGACGCACCGTGGCGACAACATCGGACGGGTCGGCACCCGCGGCGAGAAGACCGCCAAGAATTGCCTCGTTCATGGATCCACAGCCAAGGAATGCGATTCGGTTGCTCATGGCTCCATCATGGCAGTTGGCCCTTGGGCGGGTCGAACGCCGGCGCGGGTCCAGGCCGCACCAGTCCAGGATTCCCAGCTAGTTCACAAGGTTATTGCAGGCGGCGCCCATGGTTGGTCCGTAACTTAGTAGTTACCTCATTGAGGGTGCGAGTGATGAGGCGGGCATGGGGATGTCCGCCAGCAGCACCGGTGGCCGGGGCGGGTTTTCCCCCATTTCCCGATTCGGCCGCCGGTGCTTTCGCTTTTAAGGCAGGTGGGCCGAGTTCCCTGGGGCCGGGCCTTGGGGCCGGGGCAGGAGGCCACGGCACGCGCGCGTGGGAAAGCCCGGGCCAACGGGCCCGGGCTTTCCGTGCTCTTGCTCAGCTAGCTGTCCAGGCTCCGGACCAGGGGAACACTCAGATGCTGCCGCGCGAAGCGCAATGTTTCGGCAAGCATTTCCTCGCGCTCCCCGGCAACTTTTGCCTTGCGGGTGGAGATCTCGGCCACCACCACGCCGTCGAATCCGTTGGATGCCAAGTGCTGGAGGACGTCGGCGCACTGCTGGGTACCGGTTCCGGGTACCAGGTGCTCGTCCTTCCCCGAACCCGAACCATCCGTCAGGTGCACGTGCCGGAGCTTGCTGCCCAAGGCCTGGACCGCTTCCAGACTGTTGGCCCCGGCAGTTGCCGCATGCGAGAAATCCCACGTGACGTCGTCGTAATCCTGTCCCAACGGGTCCCAATGCGGCAGGTAAGCAACGGCCTCACGTCCACGCACACGCCACGGATACATGTTCTCCACGGCAATGTGCACTTGGTACATGGCCGCGATCTCGCGGACACCCTCGGCGAAATTCTCTGCATAGTTCGACTGCCAGCGGAACGGCGGGTGGACCACCACAGTGTCGCAGCCCACCTCCTTGGCCATCTGGCAGGACCGCTCGATCTTGTTCCACGCGGATCCCCAGACCTGCTGCGTCAGAAGCAAGGTAGGCGCGTGGATCGAGACAATGGGCTGCTTATACCGGTGGCTCAACTGGACAAGGGCATCCGGGTTCTGGCTGACGGCGTTGTTGGTCACCATGACCTCGACGCCTTCGTAGCCCAGGTCCTGCGCGACGGCGAACGCGTCATGGACGCTCAGTGGATAGACCGATGCGCTGGACAGCGCCACCGGTATCTGGCGGTTGTTGGCAACAGGTTCGACGTCGGTACTCATCTCAGGAGGCCAGCCCGCCTGCTGCGGGGGCTGGGATGGGTGCTGGGGCGGGATCGTTCACCGGGACCGGGAATTCCTTGATGGGGTGGTCCTGTTGATCTTTCCCGTCTTCCTTGGCCTTTTTCTTGGACTTGTCCTTCTTGCGCTTGCCAACGTGCGGTGCCGGGTCCAGGGCTTCCTCGAAGACCAGTTGGTCGAGGCGGCGCAGGATCAGGCCTTCACGGAGGGCCCAAGGACAAATCTCCATCTTGGGGAACTCAAACAGTTCCAGGGCCGCCTCCGCCACCAAGGCGCCGGCCAGGAGCTGGCGTGCCCTCGCGTCCGAAACGCCAGGCAGGTAGAGGCGGTCAGCAACGGTCATCGCGGAAATCCGCTGGGCCCACAAACCAAGATCCGCGGCATGGAGCTCGCGCTTCACGTAGGGCCCCGCAGCGCTCGGAGCGGCGCCGGCAATGCGGGCCAGCGACCTGAAGGTCTTGGACGTGCCGGCCACCAGGTTGGCCCGGCCCAGTTGATGGAATTCGCGGACCACCGGCTTGAGCGTGGATCGGATGTAGCGGCGCAGTTCCTTGACGCTCTTGGCCGTCGGCGGATCCTCGTGGAGCCAGTCCCGGGTGAGGCGGCTGGCTCCCAAAGGAACCGAGGTGGCGAATTCCGGCAATTCATCGGTTCCGTAGGCCATTTCGAAGGAGCCACCGCCGATGTCCAAGTCCAGGATGGGACCTGCGCCCCACCCATACCAACGGCGGACCGCGAAGAACGTCATGGATGCTTCTTCGCTGCCGGTCAGTTCCTGCAGGGTAACGGTGGTTTCGTGCTTCACCCTGGCCAGGACCTCGGCCCCGTTGGTGGCCTCACGGATGGCCGACGTACAGAACGCCAGCAGGTCTTCCGCTTTGTGGCGCGCGGCGAACTCCCACGCTTCAAGGACGAACTCCACCAGTTCATGCTGTCCGGCATCATTGATGTTGCCGTCTTCGTCGAGGTACTGGACCAGGCTCAACGGGCGCTTGTGGGACGCGAAAGCTACCGGACGCGCGCCAGGGTGGGCATCCACGAGCAGCAGGTGGACGGTATTGGAACCGATGTCGAGAACGCCAAGACGCATTCTGCCATTATTCACCGATTCGAACCCCGTGAAGCAACTTCGCGGCGACGTTTCGCTGACGCGGCGGTGTCCTATGGTGCCGTTGCCTGCTGGTCCGCGGAACCGTCCACTTCGTCAGCGCGCTTGAAGTCCCTGCGGATGTTGGCGATTCCCTCGGGATCGATTTCGAAGCCGTGCTCGCTTCCCGGGTTGATGACCAGGCCGAGCTCATCGCCGATGTTGCCAAGGATGGCCGAACCCAAGGTGCCCAGGACATGCGGTGCCGCTTCCAGGAAGCGTGCGTCGACGCGGCTGGGGTGGCTGAAGACCGCCAGGACGGGCTGTCCGTCCGCGTTGGAGAGGACCAGCGGCTCCACCGACGAGTCAGGGCCGTCCACGGATTCCGAGCTGACGAGGTACACCTCGTTGTTCAGGAAAGCCAGGATGACGTCCACCGGGTTCGCGTCCGGCTTTTCGGCCAGGGCAAGCTTGGCTTCCAGGTCGTTCAAGGGGGCGTTGTCGGGTGAAACTGTCTGTTCAGTCATGCTTCTACTCGACCATGATGCCTGCCGGGACGCAATTCGCGGTACGTCACGGCAGGCAGATGTAGCCGGGTTACTTCTTCGCCGCAGCCTTTCGCGCGGGAGCTTTCCGGGTGGCGGTCCGCTTAACCGGTCCCTTGGCGCGCTTTTCAGCCAGGAGCTCAATGGCCCGTTCCCTGGTGAGCTCTTCGAGGGACGTGGACCGCGGCACCGTAATGTTGGTGACGCCATCGGTGATGTAGGGGCCAAAGCGGCCTTCCTTCACCACGATGTTCTTCTCGGAGACCGGGTCCGGACCGAACTCAGCCAGCGGCGGCACGGCAGCACGCGCGCCCCGCTGCTTGGGCTGGGAGTAGATTTCCAAGGCCTGTTCCAGCGTGATGGTGAAAATTTCCTCTTCGGAGCCGATGGAACGCGAATCCGTGCCCTTCTTCAAGTACGGACCGAAGCGGCCGTTCTGCACCGTGATGGGGTTCCCCTCGGCGTCCTCGCCCAGGACACGGGGAAGGCTCATGAGCTGCAGGGCCTCGTCCAGGGTGACAGTGTCAACGGTCATGGACTTGAAAAGCGAACCCGTGCGCGGTTTTGCCTTCACGGGCTTCTTCGGTGGCTTGGGCTTGCCGTTCTTGTAGTACTCCACCGGCAGGTTGGCCAGTTGTTCCTCGGTCAGCTCAGGGATGATCTCGGTGACGTATGCTCCGTAGCGGCCGTTCTTGGCCACCACCGTGTGGCCAGTGTGCGGGTCGGCGCCAAGGACGCGTTCCTCCGGCGCGGCAGTTTCCATGAGCTCGATGGCCTTGGCGGCCGTCAGCTCGTCGGGAGCAAGTTCCTCCGGGACGTTGGCGCGGGCAGACTCGACAACCTCGCCGGTTTTCTGGTCCACCGTTGGAATGGTGCTCTCCAGGTACGGACCGAACTTGCCCACGCGCAGCATGATGCCGTCGGCGATCGGCACGGAGTTGATCTCGCGGGCGTCGATCTCACCCAGGTTGTTCACGATGCTCAACAACCCGGGATCAGCGTCTTCACCGTAATAGAAGTGCTTGAGCCACGCGGCGCCAATGGCTTGGCCGTTGGCGATCTTGTCCAGGTCGCCTTCCATGTCAGCAGTGAACTCGTAGTCGACGTAGTCCGTGAAGTGCTGCTCCAACAGGCGGATCACGGAAAATGCAATCCAGCTGGGGACCAGGGCCGAGCCTTGCTTCCGCACATAGCCACGGTCCTGGATGGTGGAAATGGTGGACGCGTACGTGGACGGGCGGCCGATGCCCTTCTTTTCCAGTTCAGCCGTGAGCGAGGCTTCCGTGTAGCGCGGCGGCGGAGAAGTTTCGTGGCCAACAGCAACAATGTCTGAAGCCGTCAGGGAGTCGTCCTTGGCGACGTTGGGGAGGCGGCGGGCCTCGTCCGAGTCGTCATCTTCGCGGCTGGCGTCTTTGCCTTCCTCGTACGCAGCCAGGAAGCCGGGGAAGGTGATGACCGTACCGGATGCCGAGAACTCAGCGTCCCGGCCATCGGCTGCCACGGCACCCAGGCGGATAGTGGCAGTGGAACCCTTGGCATCGGCCATCTGCGAGGCGACCGTGCGCTTCCAAATGAGCTCGTACAAGCGGAACTCGTCGCCGCTCAGCTGCTGCGCTACCTGGGCAGGGGTCCGGAAAGAGTCTCCTGCGGGACGAATGGCCTCGTGGGCTTCCTGGGCGTTGGCGGCCTTGTTGGCGTAGACGCGCGGACCCTGCGGAACATACTCGGGGCCGTAAAGTTCGGCGGCCTGGCGGCGGGCAGCCGTAACAGCCTCATCGCTCAATGCGGACGAGTCGGTACGCATATAGGTGATGTAACCGTTCTCGTACAAGCGCTGTGCCACCTGCATGGTGCTCTTGGATGAGAACCGGAGCTTACGGCCGGCTTCCTGCTGCAGCGTGGACGTGGTGAACGGCGCGGCCGGACGCCGGGTGTACGGCTTGGTGTCCACCGAGCGGACGCGGAAATCGGCGTTCTCCAGCCCGGCAGCCAAGGACGTGGCAAGTTCCTCATTGAGGTGCACCACGCTGGACGACGTGAGCTCACCGTTGTCATTGAAGTCGCGCCCCGTGGCCACCTTGGAACCGTCCACGGCGGCGAGCTTGGCTTTGAAGGAACCCGAGTCCGCGCCGAACTGGCCCGTCAGATCCCAGTAGGAGGCTGCACGGAAAGCCATGCGCTCCCGTTCACGATCAACCACCATGCGGGTCACCACGGACTGCACGCGGCCTGCGGAAAGCCCGCGGGCCACCTTCCGCCACAGGACCGGAGAAATTTCGTAGCCGTACAGGCGGTCCAGGATACGGCGCGTTTCCTGGGCATCCACCAGGGCTGTGTCCACGTCGCGGAGGTTGTCCATGGCACGGTGGATGGCTTCCTTGGTGATTTCACCGAAGGTCATGCGGTACACGGGGACTTTGGGCTTCAGGACCTCAAGGAGGTGCCACGCGATGGCTTCGCCTTCGCGGTCCCCATCGGTTGCGAGGTACAGAGCGTCAGCGTCTTTCAGCTGGGCCTTGAGCTCGGCAACCTTTTTCTTCTTGTCCGGCGAGACAACGTAGTAAGGCCTGAAGTCGTTCTCGACATCGACGGCGAACTTGCCGAGAGACGTCTTCTTCAGTTCTGCAGGGAGGTCCGACGGTTGCGGGAGGTCCCGGATATGGCCGATCGAAGCCTCGACGATGAAGCCCTCGCCCAGGTATTTGGCGATGGTCTTACTCTTGGCCGGAGACTCCACGATCACGAGTTTCTTGCCGGTTTTTGCCTTGCTGGGCACGGTGCTCCTACAGAAAAAATGTGTCATTGGGCTGGTGCCCATATTGGCCTAGTTCACCATAAATTGCAGAATTCTGCGTTTTTGGCCGGGAACCCCGGCCGGTTTGGGACGGTTACTGGCCGGGCGCCAGACGGTCGTCCGGGATCATCGACCAGAGCGTGGCCACGCGCTCCGCGCCGTCCGGAATCCGGGTGGGATCGTCCAGTTCGTACTCCCTGATGACCTCCCGGATCCTGTCGGAGAGCTCCTTGCGCTGCGGATTGGTCAGGTACAAAAGGTTGCTGGCCAGGACCACCGCCGCCGGTTCCTCCGCGGTGTCTCCCCGCTGCCTCCGTTCACCCCGTGCTTTGGCGAACGCGGAAGCCCTGCGCCGGAAGGCATCCAACTCCAGGTCGACGACGGCGATCTCGGGGCTTGCCACGCTGCCACCCGAGATGGTGAAGTCCGTACCGGCGGCCTTCCAGCGACGCTCCCTGGCGTCGCCGGCGTTCTCCGCGGGAGCCACGATTCCCCACTTCTGGAGGGCACGGAGGTGGTAGCTCATGGCGCTGGGCGTCAGTCCCGTCCTGGCGGCCAGTTCGGTAGCGGTGTGGCTCACCTGCGTGGCGTAGAGTTCCGAGATGACTTCAAGCCTGGCCGCGTGGGCCAGGGCGCGGATGGCCTTGGGATCGGTGATCTCCACCGTCTTTTCGGCCCTCTTGCGACGCGGAACTCCGCCTTCTGCCTCGGATGCCTCGTTGTTTACACTCACTTCATCAGTGTAATCAGGGTCACTTGCTGGAGGGCTGGTGCTGGTGGCGCGCGGCGTGTAAACCGCCGTCATGCGGACACCTCATGGCCGGGCAGCTGGCCGTCCGGGAGCAGGAATCCGTCCCGGACCAGGTTCCGGACATCGTTGAACAGCCCTTCACGGAACGCAACCGCATCAAAGTCCGCTCCCCCGCCCAGGAGCACCTCAAGTGCGGTGATGATCTGGCCCACGGACAGTTCACCATCGCACGTGGACACGAAGCCGGCCAGTTCCGAACTGAGCAAGTTGGTCCGGCGAAGTCCTGCGCCCTGCCTGAGCAGGATCACGCCAGGGTGCTCGGCTCCCGGGCGCTGGTGCCGCTCCTCCGTGACATCGTCGGCGACAAGCAAGTGGGCCTCCGCGAGGTTGTTGCCGGCAACCCAGTCGGCGCGATCCACGGCAGCCCCGAGGTGCGGACCGATCGGCTGCTCGATGGGGTAGGTGATTTCCTCGAACCTCCTGAGGACTTCCGCGCCGTCTGAAGGACGCCGCAGCCAGATCATGCCGAAGCCAATGCCTTCAACGTCCCTGGAAGCGAAGTCGTCAAGGTAGGCGGCATAGGCATCCTGGTAATGGGCGCGGTCCCTGCCCTCCGAAGCGTCCTGGAGCCACGTCTCGGCATACTGCTCCGGACCCACCTGCTCACGCTGGATGAACCACACGTCCAGGCCTGAGCCTTGGAGCCAGGAGGTAGGCCGGTCCTGCCACTCCGAACCCGAGGCAATCTCCCAGTTTCCCAGCATCTGCGCTGTTCCACCCGGTTCCAGGACAGTGGCCAACGACGTCACCAGCGAGGAGACAATGTCATCGCCCGGGAGTCCGCCATCGCGATACGTGAACTGATCGGCAGCGGACTCTCCGCTGCTCCGCGGTGTGATCACGAATGGCGGGTTGGACACCACCAGTCCAAACGTTTCCCCCGCAACCGGCTCCAGCAACGAGCCAAGCCTCAGGCTCACGCGGGCTTCCAGGTCCGCGGGATCCACCCCGAGTTCGGAAGCGTTGAGCAGCAGGTTGAAACGGGTGAAGGCAAGGGCGCGTTCGGAGATGTCCGTGGCGGTCACGTGCTCACAATGATGTAGCAGGTGGAAGGTCTGGATTCCACACCCGGTACCCAAGTCCAGGGCACGCTTAGTGTGGTGGCGGACGGTCGTTTGGACCAGCGTGGTGGACGCCTGGCCGATCCCGAGCACATGGTCGTGCCTCAGGACACCCGGCTGCTGGTGGGCGGCGAGATCACTGGCCACCCAGAGTTCCGCTCCCCCGGTTCCATCCGCCTTGGCGTCCCAGCCATAAGGCCGCAGATCCGCCTTCGCAGACACGACTTCACCTTCAAGAGTCACCAACCCGAGCTCGGCAAGACCAGCCGCCCCCACATCCGGCAGCGCAGCGTCCACGTCTCTGGCCGTCTGCGGAACCGCGAGGAGCCACAGCCGCACGATCACCGACAAGGCCGACGCCCCTGGTTGCCCGGCCCCCGTGTGCCGTTCAGTGACCAGGAGTGCCGGAATGAGTTGGTCCCTGCCGAGCGCCGCATAGGCGGATTCGCCAAGGAAATCCGCGACGCCATCCACTGTGTACCGGATGGCACGAAGGTTGGCTGCCAAGGCCGCAAGAAGGCCGGGACGGTCGCTGCGGGGAGCGTCGGCAGTGGCACCGGAAGTAAAAGCTGTTGGGGTTTGGTTCACCCAGCAAGTCTATTGGCGCTGTTTCAGCCTGGTCTCCGGACAGGATGGCCTATGTGGAAAAGCCGGGCCTCGGAACCCGGTAGCGTTGAATCATGCTCATTTTCTCCTCCGCACGGCGCCCTGCCGGTCTTGTTGCCGTCGCTGCGGCAACGCTGTTGGCTGCCACGGCTTGCCAGCAGCCAGTGGACATCGCCCACGCAGACGTTCCCGCCTGGAAGAAGGATGCGCTGCCTGCCGCTGCCGGCGTGGTCCTGGAGGACGCCGGAAAGATCCTGAACCGCGATCCGATTGTCAAGGACTCGCCTAGCGTGGCCGCTGGAACCTACACGCTCACGATGGCGTGCGATGGCGGCGGCAAGGCTTTCTTCGCCGTCAGCACCGGCGGAAAGCAGATCGCAGATGCGGGCGCCGCCTGCAACGGAAGCCGCGAAGTGGCCAAGATCAAGGTCCCCGTCACGGCGGACCTCAGCATCTCGGCCAGCAGCGTGGATGCACCCTTGATCTTCGCTTACCAGGTCGTTCCAGCGGCGGGCTAAATCCCCCGTCCGCCCTCTATGGCGGCCTGCGCCGCAAGCGTAAAGTCAGATCATGGGCGGCGCGTTGGCTGGCTCGGTGACGTCGCGACGGCTGGCGAGTGCCGCCGTCGTACTGTTGTTTGGCCTGGGCGGCACCCTGACGGGCTGCGAGTACACCTATGACGACCGAGGTACTCCGCAGGCCACACCCACGGCGCCGGCGGGCAGCAACGTGGTGCTCCCTCCCGATCCGTCCCTGCAGCAGACTGTCACCGGTGACGCCTTGGAGGAATGGGCCAAGTCGGCGCTGCCGGAATCGCAAGGGAGGTCCTTCTACTCAAGCAGCGGCTACCTGAGTCCCGGCGAATCCAAGACCGAACAGACCGTCCAATTGCCCGGCGGCACGTATGCCGTCACCTTGGCATGCCGGGGCACGCGGCGGGTCACCTTCACCGTAAGGATGGGCGAATCGGACCTGGTGGACCTGACGCTGGGGTGCACCAACGCCCGCGTCAGCGTGGTCCAACTGGACAAGGACGCCATCCTGGACATCACGGTAGGCGCCAGGTCCGATGCGAACTTCGCCTACCGGGTCAGCCGGCTCTGAGTCCGGCGCTCAGGCCGCCTCGCAACCCCCGGGGCACCGCAAAGTTGCCGGGTCCGAGGCGCATTCTGCGCAGTAGAGCGTAAGCGTCCGGCAGCTTGGGTTGGAGCAGTTCTCGAATTTGTTGGTCGGGGACGCACACCGGACGCATTCACCGATGGTCTTGGCGTCGTCGCTGAACTCGACGTGCATGCGTTTGTCGAACACATACAGCGAGCCTTCCCAGAGGCCCTGGTCCTTGAACGTCTCGCCGTAGCGGACGATGCCTCCGTCCAACTGGTAGACCTCCTTGAAGCCCCGGTTGACCATGAGGCTGGAAAGGACTTCGCAGCGGATACCCCCGGTGCAGTAGGTGACTACCGGCTTGTCCTTGAGGGCGTCGTACTTGCCGGAGTCCAACTCCTTGATGAAGTCGTGCGTGGTGGCGACGTCCGGCACGATTGCGTCCTTGAACTTTCCGATCTGGGCCTCGAAGGCGTTGCGCCCGTCGAAGAACACAACGTCCTCGCCATCGGCCTTCTTGGCGTCCAGCAAGGTGTGCAGTTCCTCGGGCTGCAGGTGCTTGCCGCCGCCCACCACGCCGTGCTCGTCCACCTTCAACTCGCCGGGCGCACCGAAGGACACAATCTCATCGCGGACCTTGACGCTGAGGCGCGGGAAATCGTCGGCGCCGCCCTCCGACCATTTGACATCGATGCCGTGGAAGCCCTTGTATTCCCGGGTGGTCTTGACGTACTGCTTCATGTTGTTCAGCTCGCCACCCACCGTGGCATTGATGCCATCCTTGGAGATGAGGATCCTGCCCGTGAGGCCCAGCTTCTCGCACAGGGCACGCTGCCAGAGACGCACCGCGTCAGGATCGGCGATCGGAGTAAAGCCATAGAAAAGCACAATTCGGTTCAAAGCCACCGTTAAAGGGTACTTGGTGCACTAGAATCGCGCGCTGACGTCACAATTTCATAAGCACGGAATGCTGGGGCCTGCGTGCTCTGTTGCTTCCAGGAGCCCTGGCATAGTCTCTCTACATGAGTCCAGACGCCTTGGTTGAAGACATCGCGCACCTCTTGGAAGTCTGGGTAGCCGGCTGGTCCGGTTGCCGGGGCTATGAATCGCGTCAAGAGGGACGTTTCCCCGCCGCACTCCGCGCCGACAAGACCGGCGACTGGGAGTATTTCGCCCACGATCCTTCCGACGAAGAATTCGCCACCCTTGCCGCCAAGACGTCCGAGGCCGACACCCGTATCCTGACGGTCCTCACCAACGACGTCCAACGGTACAAGTACCTCGCCGAACAGCACGGCCTCACCGTCAATTCGGCCTCCCAAACCATGATGATCGTGGACATGGAAACCCAGGATGCCGAGGATCCCTGGCTTCCTGACGACGATCTGGAATTGGCAACCTCCGAGTCCAACGGCGTGCACTACGCCGTGGTCCATTCCGGTGAGCAGGTTGCCGCCAGCGGCCGGGTCTACGTGGTCAACGGAACCGCGGTATTCGACAAGATCGTTACCGAGCCTGCTTTCCAGCGCAGGGGCCTCGGCAGCTTCATCATGAAGGCCCTGGCCGCCCAGGCCTTCGCCCACGACGTCCAAAACGGACTCTTGCTCGCCTCACTGGACGGGCAAAAGCTGTACTCCCACCTGGGTTGGGACGTGGTGTGCCATGTCCTCATGATGTCCGTCGGCAGCACAGGCGGTTCCGACTTGTCCGCAGCCTGACAGCGCGCCTTCCGTAGCGCGAACGACGGCGGTCCCCTCCCGGGGGCCGCCACGTCCGGTTTGCACCGGAATGACAGAATGATTTGGTGGCTGCACCAAACTCGATGATTTCCTTGCTGGGCCGGACCCCGGACCCCGAACAACTGCGCCACGTCCACACCATTCCTGCGCGCAAAGCCGTCAACGAGCCTTGGCCTCACTGGGTGCACCCGGACATCGTGGCGGCGTACCAGGGGCTGGGCATCCAGGAGCCCTACCGGCACCAGGTCCAGGCGGCCGGCCTCGCCCATGACGGCCAGCACGTGGTGATCGCCACGGGAACAGCCTCCGGCAAATCCCTGGCCTATCAGTTGCCTGCCCTGGACGCCATCCATCGCTCGGAACTGCGTGTGCTGTCCGAGCCCGGAAAGATCCACGACGACGGCGCGGTGACCCTGTACCTGTCCCCCACCAAGGCCCTGGCCGCGGATCAGCTCGCCGCCATCCGCGCACTGAAACTGCCCACCGTTAGGGCCGAAACCTACGACGGCGACACCGATATATCGGCCAGGCGCTGGATCCGTGACCATGCCAATTTCATCCTGGCGAACCCGGACATGCTCCACTTCGGGATCCTGCCCAACCATGCCTGGTGGGCCAAATTCTTCCGGCGGCTCCGCTACGTGATCGTCGACGAAGCCCACAGCTACCGCGGCGTGTTCGGTTCCCATGTTGCCAACCTGATGCGCAGGCTGCGCCGGATCTGCGCCTACTACGGCGCCGGCTCCTCCTTCCCCGAGCCTGTCTTCATCGCGGCGTCCGCCACGGCCTCCGATCCGGGAGTATCGTTCGGCCGGCTGATCGGTGCTCCGGCCAGGGAGATTTCCGAAGACTGTTCGCCCCACGGGTCCACGACTGTAGCGTTCTGGGAACCGGCCCTCACCGACCTCAAGGGCGAGAACGGTGCCAAGCAGCGCAGGACGGCCGTGGCCGAGACCGCCGACATCCTGGCCAACCTGGTGTCCTCGAGGGTCCGGACCATCGCTTTCATCAAGTCCCGGCGCGGCGCGGAATCCATCGCGTCCATCACCAAACGGCTGCTGGACGACGTTGATCCCTCCCTGCCCGGCCGCGTTGCCGCCTACCGCTCGGGTTACCTGCCCGAGGAGCGGCGGGCCCTGGAACAGGCCTTGCGCTCCGGACAGTTGCTGGGCGTCTCGAGTACGTCCGCTTTGGAACTGGGCATCGACATTTCCGGGCTGGACGCCGTTTTGGTTGCCGGCTGGCCCGGAACGCGGGCATCGCTGTTCCAACAGATCGGCCGGGCGGGCCGTGCCGGGCAGGACGCCATCGCTGCCTTCGTGGCCAGCGACGATCCATTGGACACCTATCTGGTGAACCACCCACAGGCGATCTTCGACGTATCTGTCGAGGCGACGGTCTTCGACCCCGGCAACCCGTACGTCCTGGGACCGCATTTGTGCGCCGCAGCCGCCGAGTTGCCCATCGGCCCCGCCGAACTTGAGCTCTTTGGCAGCACCGCGGAAGGCCTCCTTGACCGGCTCGTGGCGCAGGGATACCTCCGCAAACGGCCGGGGGGATGGTTCTGGACCCATTCGGAAAGTGCCGCCGGCATGGTGAATCTCAGGGCAGACGGCGGTGGCCCCGTCAGCATTGTGGATGCGGACACGGGATCCCTCCTGGGCACCATGGACTCCCCCCAAACGCATTACCAAGCGCATACGGGGGCCATCTACGTGCATCAGGGTGAAAGTTACCTGGTGGAGGAGCTCAACGAGCGCGACCACTGCGTTATGGTCCGGCGCGTGAACCCGGACTTCTACACCACCGCGCGCGATGTCACCCAGATCGAGGTACTGGAAACCTCCCGCTCGGTCCAATGGGGCGACATCACGGTGCATTTTGGCGATGTCAAAGTGACAACCCAAGTGGTCTCCTTCCAGCGCAAGGCCTTGATTTCCAATGAAATCCTCGGTGAAGAACCCCTGGACCTCGGAGCCAGGGACCTCTTCACCAAGGCGGTGTGGTTTGTGGTGGACAACCGTTCGCTGCATGGTGCCGGATTGGTAGAGGCACAGTTCCCGGGCGCACTGCATGCTGCCGAGCACGCCGCGATCGGGCTCCTGCCGTTGGTGGCCTCCAGCGACCGCTGGGACATTGGCGGGGTGTCCACCGCGCTTCACGCAGATACGGGTGTTCCAACAATCTTTGTCTACGACGGGCACCCTGGTGGCGCCGGCTTCGCGGAACGAGGTTTCGAGAAAGCCAAGGTGTGGCTCACCGCCACGCGACAAGCCATTGATGCCTGCGAATGCGATGCCGGCTGCCCGTCCTGTGTCCAGTCACCCAAATGCGGAAACAAGAACAACCCCTTGGACAAGGCAGCCGCCATCACGCTCCTTGATGTCCTGCTGAAAGACGCCGTCTGACGCTGCTGGGCCAGACTTAGGGTGGAGGGCCTGCCCTGGCTCTGCCCGCGGCGACCCCCAAGGCAAAGGGCTGCGAGAATTCCGTGGCTACCTCAACCGTGTCGCCCGCAAGCACCCGGCACGACGTGATCCGCGCATCGTTCCGGGCTGCTACTCCTTCAGCGACGCTGCACGGCTCACCGGCTACCAGACCCCGGGCGGCATCCGCTGCTGCGAGCGCGGCCAGATCCGCCGCTGTTGCCGCTTTCGATGCCATGACCGCAGCCTGAGACAGCGCCAGGATTCCTGCGAACAGTGCCACCGCAACGGTTACCAGTCCGAGGGCCAGCACCGTCCCGGAACCCCTTTCGGGATCGCGTGCGTTGCATCGCGTCATGCACTCAACCATCCGCCGGTACCTCCGTGCCCGAGGACTCCTGCGGGGTGTCCGCCTTGGCGCTCAAGGTCCAAGGGATCAGTATCCCCAAGGCGCCGCCTACCCGCGCTGAGGCTTCGACGCGCACCCAACCACCATCGCTGGCGATCCCGGTGGCGGTGCCCTCCCCCGCGCTGCGCTGCACGATTCCTGTCACGGCGCTGTTGGACTCGCCCCGGGCCAAGGCACGGGCCCCGGCCCGTGCTGCCTCCTCCAAGCGCAACTGCGTCAGCCCCGCTGCCCCGCCCGCCAGCAGGAACGCCAAGAGCAGGACCACCGCAGGGAGAGCCACAGCGAACTCGGCGGTGACCGCCCCGGCTTGCCTCCCGAAGCCGGCGCGAGCTCCCACCGCGCCACCCGTGGCCGACGCTCCATTCGCCCAGGCCTGCCTCCCGCGAGGCGGCCCGGCACTTACAGCTCCCTGGGGTGGCTCATCGCTCATGGCAGGGAGAGCGCCGTCCGGATCAGGTTGAGGAGGAAGCCGCGGACCTCGTCGCTCCGAAGGAGGACCACCAGCAGGCCAGCCAGTCCCACGGCTGCGAGGGTGGCGATGGCATACTCCGCGGTGGCCATGCCCGCTTCGCCTCCGGTCAGGTGGTTTCGCAGGCGCAGCGCATCCGGGCTGGCCTTAATCTGGGCGGACACGGGACGCGGCAAGTCTTCGTGGAAGCCTCCGGGGGCCAGATCGGGTCCGGCCCCCATAGGTTCCAGGGCAGGACCGCCTGTGACAGGCCGTTCGCTCAGGGACTGGGAGTTATCCTGCTGGACCCGGTGCGCGGTAAGTGCTGTGGTTGGCGAGTTCACGATGTTTCCTTTCACGAGGGCCGGAGGTTTCTCCGGTGGCTTCGACTCTTCCGGCTGCGCCACCGCGATTGAAGAATCCGATCGCCGCAAGTGGATAACCCCGGGGCCGACGAACGGTGTGGAGGACATGTGCTTGGACTCAGCCCGAAGGGAGCATGGCGATGAGTACGGGAACGATTCCCAGGCAAATAAAGGCCGGGAGGGAGCACAGGCCCAAAGGGACGACCAGTTTCACCCCCAAGGCGGCAGCACGTTTCTCGGCAGCGCGGAATTGTTCCCGCCGTTCCCTGGCGGCCTGCGCATAGAGAATGGACGCTGATGGTGCGCCGGTCAGTGCAGCAAATGCCAGCGCGTCACGAAGCCGTTCGACATCCGGGGATGGCTGGACCGGCAACTGCCATGCTGTCTCCCAGTCCGCGCCAATGGACAACGCTGCCACCACCGGTTTCAACGAAGCCCTGATGGTGGGCGTGGAGCTGGCCGCGATGAGTTCAAGGGCCCGCCCGATGCCTGCACCTGCGTCCAGCATGGAGGCGACCAACTCCAGCATCATGGCAACGTCGGTGAGTCCTTCGTCCTTGGTCCCCGAAGCGCTGGTCCGATCGTCCCCAGGTAAAAGCGAACCGCCAGGATCCGCACGAAGCACGAGCCGGGAGGTCGCCTCTGCCCGGCTTCGGCCACGGCCATGGAACGCAACCAGTGCCGCCACAACAAGGATTCCCACCAGCAGGAACCCGGCCATCACGGGCCTCCCGCGGCGGACGCCACGAGACGGGACGACCACACCCTCCCGGCCACCGTCAGTAGCAGACCAGCGGCCAGGGTTCCCATGCCCACGATGTTGCCCAGCAGGATGCCGAGTGGATCAACACCCAGCGCCATACCAAGTACCAGGCCAAAAACCGGTAGCCAGGACAGCAGCCGGACCGTGGCCTTGGGGCCGGCCAGCGCCGTCTGACGGGCTGCTTCGGCATCCTCTTCGGCCTCCAGTTGAGCCGCAAAGCGTGTGAGAAGGTCGGCCAGGGGGCACCCGCTGATCTCCGCCACATCCAGGCAGGCGGCCAACTCCACCCATATGCGGCGCTCAACGTTGCCGCGGGGTGCATAGGCCGTGGCAACCGTCCTTCGGATGGCGTCCGCCGTCGAGCTTCCCACTGCCGATGCTGCCCTGGCTGCCCCAAGGACCCTTAAAACTTCTTCGGAAATGGCCGCTGGCCGCAGGGAACGAGCCACCTGTCCATGGTTGTCCACCCGTCGTGCGGAATGGTGCACCTGCCACAACTCCTCCCACAACTGCGACGGTCCCCGGCCGCCGCGCAACAGTGCGGCAAGCTGCTGGACCAGGACCACCATGGATACCGGCCGGGCCGCGGGTGGGCGCCTGGCCACCAGTGCAGAGCGGATGTCCCGAAAACGGCGGGCGGGCCCACCTGCTGCGGAAACAGGCCCAAAGATCCTTCGGAGGGCAGGCCGCGGCCGCCGCAGCTGCAGCCATGCGGCCACCGCGAGAACCAGGAACAGCACCATGGTCATTCGTTCCCGCTGAAACCCAGTTTGATGGCCAGCGACGGCCACCCAGGCCCCCGTTCCAGCCCTTCGGGATGCGATGTCAGAGCCGGGAGGACTCTCTGTAGCCCAGCAGTGTCCACGAGCACCCCGATCGAAGCGACCCTGCGGCCGGCGCCGGTCCGTTCAACGTGAATCACCACGTCAAGCGCGCTGGCAACCTGTAACCGCACGGCCTCAGGATTCAGGCCGGCGAGCGCGCCCAGGGCAACCAGCCGAGCAGGTACTGCCTCGGCCGTGTTGGCGTGGATGGTTCCCCCACCGCCCGTGTGCCCGGTGTTCAATGCCGTCAGCAATTCCCGGACTTCGGCACCCCGGCATTCTCCGACAATCAGGCGGTCGGGCCGCATGCGCAGTGCTTGGCGTACCAGTTCACCGAGATCCAGTGCGCCTCCGCCTTCGAGGTTCCCGTGACGGGACTCGAGGGTGACTACGTGGGGGTGGACGGGGTTCAGTTCTGCCGCGTCTTCTATCAGTACGAGGCGTTCGGAGGCGTGGCTCAGGCCCAAGAGCGTGGACAGGAGAGTCGTCTTGCCGGATCCAGTGGCCCCACTGACCAGGAAGCTCAACCGCCGCGTCACGATGGCCCGCAGCACTCCTTCCATCTGTTCACAGAACATTCCGCTGTGCCGCAGTTCTTGGAGGCCGAAGGTTTCCTCCCGTCGGATGCGTATGGACAGGAGCGTCCCGGCTGTGGAGATGGGTGGGAGCACGGCATGAACCCGGTAACCACCTTTCAGCCGGACGTCGACGCACGGGGAACCGTCATCCAGGCGGCGTCCCCCTGCGGCTACCAGCCTGGCGGCCAAGGACCTGACCTGCTGTTCATCCTCGAACCAGACGGTTGAGCGTTCCAACCCGTTTCCCCTGTCCAGCCACACCTCTCCGGGAGCGTTGACGAAGATGTCCGTGACACCTGGATCGTGGGCCAGGTGCTGCAGTGGCCCCAGCCCGTTGAGTTCTGCATTGATGGACTCTGCGGCCTCGAGCGCGCCAGCCGCTCCGAGCAGTTTGCCGCTGGCTTGGACCGCCGCGGCGACGGTGGAGGGCGTTACGGGGCCGTTGCCTGCCAAGACGGATTCCCTGACGGTTTCAAGGAGCACGGAGTCGAGTCGTCGCGATTGTCTCCTTCGGCCTCCGTTGAAGGACTGGCCGTTCACGGGTGCGCTCCGTCCACATCCAGGAGAGCCTCTGCGAACCGGGTTACCGGCCGCCGGTGCCCCATGTCCAGCAAGCGGCCAAGCTCCGTAGCGCCCGCGACGCCACGGAGGGCAGGGACGGTCCCGGCAAGCGGCAGGCCCAAGGAGTCGGCAATCACGTGGGCGTCAACCGAGGGAGCCGTACCGCCCCTGACCAGCAGTGCAGTATCCCCCGGCGGCAACTCATTGAGGGTCCGTGAGGCGGCCACGGCGGCCTTAAGGTGCGGCATGGCGAGCAGGAACATCTTGTCGCAGTCCCAGGCAAACGACCTGAGGGCCTCCAGACTCCGCCCGACGTCCACCACCACCAGTTCAAAACCCCGGCGTGCGGCATCCATGACTGCCGCGACGGAGGCAGTGTCCGGCAGCGGAACCGCATCCCGGACGCCGGGCCAGGACAGGAAAGTGAATCCGCCGGCAACCGGAAGCGACTCACGGAACTGGTTCGGATCGATGCTCCCCCGCGTCGCGGTGAAGTCGGGCCACCGCAGCCCGGGAAGATCCTGGTCCGTGATCGCCAGTTCCAAGCCACCACCCCACGGATCGCCATCGATCAGGAGCGTGCTGGTTCCGAGTCCGGCAGCGGCCTGGGCCAACCAAATGGCGGTGGTGGTGGCCCCCGCACCTCCATGGCCGCCCACGATGCCAAGGACCGTCCCACCGGGATCCGGCGCGAAGGAGAGGCTCAGGTGTTCAGCCAGCCACGAAGCCGCTCCCGGCAGCACCGCGACGCGTTCGGCGCCGAGGGCAGCTGCGAGTTGCCACAGCGCGTCGCCCTCGGCAGCCCGGCCCAGGAGCACCGCCGGTGCCCGCCGCCGTGGTGGAAGCTCCCTGACGTCGCTCCCCACCAGGACAACATCGGCCGTATCCCATCCGTGCATTGCCTCTTCCATGCCCTCGGCGAGATGCAGCGTTCCACCTGCGGCCGCGACAATGCGGCGGGCTTCGTCCTGGAGGTACCCGTCGGCCGTGACCAGCAGGATGTCCGCACTGTTCTCCGGGGTCCAGGCTTGTGGCCCCTGCCTGCCTGTTTGCCCCTGCGCTCGTTGTCGCTTACCCATGAAGCCACTCTGGTGGCCGGCGGCAGCGGCGCGTAAGCCATAGATACCCCCATGTGGACAACACCAGGAGGGCCGGGTCTGTGGAGGAACAGTGGAACCGCAGGACACGGCAGAATGGAGAGCATGTATTTGCTGCTCGCCGCCCACCAGGACGGCGCAGCCATACAAAGAATCTCCCCTTCCGGGAAGCCCACGGCCGACCCGCGCCTGGTCAGCCTTGGTGAGTTGCCCGGCGTCGTGCGTGAACTCGAAGGCCAGCGGCCCCGCTGGGTCTGGAACCGCGCGCAGGACTGGTACCCCGGGCTGTTGGCCGAGGGCGTGGAGATGGACCGCTGCCATGACCTGTCCCTGTGCGGTGCCATCCTGGCGAACTCAGCGATCACGGCCCACACCGAATTTGCCAGGAACGCGGAGAAACTCATCCAGGATGATGACACGGTGCCGCCCCGGACGTTGCTCCCGCCGCCCCCGCCCGTGGAGCAGGACGCTCTCTTCGACGATGTTGCTCCGGCCGGCGCCGGGCTGACGGAGCTCCGGACGGAGTTCGCGGCGCAGCAGGCAGCCGTCGCGGAAGTAGAGGGTCCGGAGAAGCAGCGGTTGCAGCTCCTGCTGGCCGCCGAATCGGCATGCGGAATCATCGCCGTGGAGATGCAGTTCGCAGGTGTCCCTTGGCGCGAAGAGCTGCACGAACAGATTCTCCGTGACGTCCTGGGCCCCCGCCCACCCCTTGGGCACCGGCCACCTGCGCTTGAGTCGCTGTGCAACGAATTACGCCAGATTCTTAAGTCCCCCACACTCAATCCGGATTCGCCGCAGGACCTCATGCGCGCCTTGCACCGCAACGGCATCGAGGTCAAAAGCACCCGACAGTGGGAGCTCCAGCAGTCAAACCATCCAGCCATCCCGCCGCTGCTCGCCTACAAGAAGCTCTCCCGCCTGCACACGGCAAATGGCTGGGCATGGTTGGATGCCTGGGTTCGCGGGGGCCGGTTCCACCCCGAATACGTGGTGGGCGGTGTGGTGTCCGGGCGGTGGGCCTCGCGGGGTGGCGGTGCCCTCCAGATCCCCAGGAACATCCGGGCAGCGGTCCATGCGGACCCAGGGCACAAACTGATTGTCGCCGACGCATCCCAACTTGAGCCGCGGGTCCTGGTGGCCTTGACCCAGGACACGAAGATGGCTGAGGCGGCCCGCGACAAGGACCTGTACGCCGGTATCGCCGCCCAAGGTTTCGGTGGCGACCGCCAAAAGGCAAAGGTGGCGCTGCTCGGCGCAATTTACGGCGCCACTACAGGAGAGTCCGGGCGGCTGATGCCGCAGTTGGCGCGTACCTATCCCCGTGCCGTGGGCTATGTGGAGCAGGCGGCCCGCGAGGGCGAGGCCGGACGCACGGTCACCACCAGGCTGGGAAGGAGCAGCCCGGCGCCGTCAGTTGGCTGGCTGCGGAGCCAGCAATCCACCACCGCCGAGGAGCAGCGGCGTGCGGACAACCTGGCACGCTCGCGGGGCCGCTTCACCCGGAACTTCGTGGTCCAGGGATCGGCAGCGGAATGGGCGGCCTGCTGGCTGGCGGAACTACGACGCCGGCTGCGTGCCTTGCGTGCCGAGGGGTTGCCGTCCGGGGAACTCGTCTTCTTCCTGCACGACGAAGTCATGGTCCATGCCCCGGATGAGGCCGTGGATGCCTGCGTCATGGCGATCCAGGAGTCCGCGAACGCCGCTAAAGAACTCATGTTCGGGCGCATACCCGTGGAGTTTCCGGTGAGCATTGCCGTCGTCGATTCCTATGACAAGGCGAAGTAGCCGAACGCTTGTCCACCCGTGCCGCACGGCGGGAAACTGTCTCCATGGACTCGGAGGTCCGGGATTCCCTGGATGCGTATCTGGCCCTCCAACTCGCGGAGTTGGACGGTTGCCTGCCGCTCATTGCCGCTGCGGACCAGGAAGCCCTCCATGAAGCACGACTCGCCCTGCGCCGCCTGCGCTCCGTCCTGTCCTGCTACGGAGTGCACCTTCCGCGGGTTCCGGAAAGCACCCGGAAGGACATCCGTTGGCTGGCCTGGTCCCTCGGAGAGGCCCGCGACGACTACGTGTTGTCCCAACGGATGACGTTGTGGCTGGATGCGCCTGTCGCGTGGGTCTCAGCGGATGCCCTCAGGGCTGCCGTTTCAGGCCTGGTCGGTAGCAGCAACAACATTGCCCGGCGCGTCGCTGCGGATCCGCGGGCGAAGGAAACCCTGGACGCCGCAGCGCGGGCCATATTCACTGGGCCCACCCAGCAGGACAAAAGCAGCGCTCCCCACTTTGACGCCGCCGTCGCCCTGCTGCAGGTGGCGTGGGAAACGGCGCAGGGAAGCCTCCGGCGGGCATCGGCGGCCGGAACAAGGCGCAACGAACAACTCCATCAGGCCCGGAAGGACATCAAGGGACTCCGCTATGCGGTGGAGGCGATCGCCGGGGCCGTGGGCAGCGAGGCTTCCACCATCATCCAGGCCGCGATGACCCTGCAGCGGGCCCTCGGCGAGCAGCACGACAGTGTGGCCGGCCTGGCTTGGTTGTCGGGATTGGCCGGACAGCCGGGATTGGATCCGGCGGACATCCACGAGCTGAGATCCATGGAACAGCGGCGCCTGGGACAGGCCGAAACGACCGTTCGGGAAGCACTCCGCACCTCGCCGATCCCTGAACCGCGCCGCGTACTCCGGGCCGGAATCGCCCCGGGCACACTAGCCTCCGACCGGCCTTCCGACCAGTCACATAGCGCTTTGTGATGGAGAATGACCGTCCCGTGACGGGTACCCGGAAGTAACTTTAATTCGCTCCTCCTTCTGGATACGGTCTCTGTGTGGCGCGCAACACAAGCGCACACGCGACGCATGCAATGACGCATTGACGAGGGGGCAGCAACGATGGCTGGCAGGTTTGAAATTCTCAAGGACGGCGACGACGCCTACCGGTTCCGCCTCACCGCGGCCGACGGAACGGTGGTAGCCGAATCGCCTACTTTCAAGCATCTCAAAGGCGTGGTGGACGGTATCAATGCGGTCCGTGAGAACGCGGCCACCGGCCTGATTGTTGACCGTTCGACGGCGGCACGGCAGGCAGCCTGACAGCCCACCCGCTGCGGCGGGACCGGGGGTTAAAGATCGACGTCGTGGAACTTGCCTTCGTCCCACGGGACAGTCCAGCCGAGCTCATCGAAGAGGCCGCTGAGCACCATTCCCGTGAAACCCCAGACCAGGAGTCCGTTCACGGTGAAGCCCGGGCTGGTGTAGGTTCGTCCGAAGCGGCTGATGGTGGCCGTTACGCGGTTGACCGGATCCAGCAGGTCCCGCACCGGAACACGGAAAACCTGGGCGGATTCGGCATAGTCCACCACGCGGACCGGCGAAGGCGCATCCCACCAGGCCACCACGGGTGTCACCCGGAAGTTGCTGCGGATAAGTCCCAACTCCCGGATCACGCCCAGGACGCGGACGCCGTCGACATCCAGGCCCGTCTCTTCGACAGCTTCGCGCAACGCCGCGGCTACCACTGATTCGTCCTCGGGATCGACGCTGCCACCGGGGAAGGCCACCTGGCCGGGGTGGTCATCCAGGGTGTGGGCACGTTCAAGGAGGAGCACGTCCAGGTCCGCAGGCGCAATGGGGCGATCGGACTCGGCCGGGATGTTGTCCAGCTTGCCGAAGAGCATCAGCACGGCCGCAGCCCTGTTGGTCTCCTCGCTGACTGGCAGCTTGGTCCAATGCTCGGAGGTCCCTCCGTCACCCGATTCATAGCGGGCCACCAGGGCGGACAGGTCCTCAAACGCCGTCAACAGGCCTCCTTTGTGATTCCATGCGGATCTCGGCCGCACGGTGGGTCTCGGCGAGCAATCGCTCCAGCAACGCTTCGTTGCCGGGTGCGAGCTCGTACTTCAGGAGCTTGGCGGCCTTGACCGGGTCCGTCTCGCCATCGCCATAGCTTGGGCAGAGGCTGGCGACCGGGCACGCTCCGCATGCGGGTTTCTTGGCGTGGCAGATCCTGCGGCCATGAAAGACCACCCGGTGGGACAACATGGTCCAATCCCGTGGTTCGAAAAGGTCGGCTACGTCGAATTCGATCTTGACGGGATCGTCCGATTCCGTCCATCCGAAGCGGCGCGCCAGCCTGCCGAAGTGGGTGTCCACGGTGATGCCCGGGACGCCGAAGGCATTGCCCAGGACCACATTGGCCGTCTTGCGTCCGACGCCGGGCAAGGTCACCAGGTCCTCGAGGCGGCCCGGCACCTGGCCGTCGAACTCATCCACCAGCCGCGTGCTGAGGGCAAGGACGTTGCGCGCCTTGGCCCGGAAGAATCCCGTGGGTTGCAGGATGGCTTCCAGCTCCGTGGGGTCTGCCTCGGACAGTGCCCGGGCGTCCGGGTACCGGGCAAAGAGGATCTTGGTGACCTGGTTGACCAGGACATCGGTGGTTTGGGCGGACAGGACCGTGGCCACCACCAACTCGAACGGATTGCGGAAATCCAATTCAGCGTGGGCGTACGGATACTTCTCTGCGAGGACCTTGTTGATCCTGCGTGCCCGACGTTTGACGGCGAGCGGTGAACCAGCTGCGGTGATGGCCACGGTGTACTGTCCTAGCCGCGTTCGATGTTGCTGAGTTCCCGCAGGACCCCAACCTTGCCGTCGGTGTCCTGTACCAGGAATTCGTGGCCGCGGTCTTCCAGCGCCAGGACCCACCCACCGGGCTCGATCACGAACGCGGGGGCGCCTGTCCGTTCATCGAAAGCTGTCCGGGGCTGGCCTACGGCAAACCAGAAAGCCTCGTAATGCGGAGCGTCGTGCGATTCCTCGGGACGGCTTGCGGGGTCAACCGTAGCGCCGATGGAGTCGGTCACCGCCCGGGTGTCCTGCGAGACAATCGGTGTTGCCATGGTGGCAGCCCAGGAACGCTCACCGGAAGGCTGCTGGGCCGCGGGCTGAGTTGCAGCCGGTTGCGCCTGCTGGGATGGGGCCTGCTGGGCGGCGGGGGCCTGCTGGGCGGCCGGGGCTTGCGCGGCGTGCTGCGTTGTTGCAGCTTCCTGTGCCGACTCGGACTTTTCGGGCTGGGATCCGGCACCCTGCTGCCCGGCACCCTGCAGCGCGCCGGTCCGGGGCTGGGCTGCCGTACCCTGTTGGGCTCCGGCCTGCTCGGTGCGAGCCTCCTGGCTTGCGGCCTGCTCGGTCCGGGCCTCCTGGCTTGCGGACTGCTGCGCACCGTGCTGCGTCGCCGCACCCTGCTGGGGAGCGTGCTGGGTTGCTGCCTGTTCCTGGGCAACCGTTCCTTGCTGGGCTGGCTGTCCTTCGCCACTCCGGGGTACGGCAGGCGAAGCCTGGGTTGCCGGCGAACCTGTTGTCGCGGGGCCCGGCTGCGGTACCTGACCCGGCTGCTGTACCCGGCCCTGCTGTGCCGCTGTATGCGTGGCGGCACCCGCAGCGGCCGCGCCAGGGGTCACCGGCGTACCGACACCGTGCGGCGCCTGACCGTTATAAGGCATCTGACCGTTATACGGAGCAGTGGCGCCGTAAGAAGCGGGGGCTGACGCCTGCCCACGCGAGTCCGCCGAATGCACGACGCCGGAAGCCTCACCTGACTGCTTCGGCGCGGAACCACGTAATCCGGGAATGGAGAATCCGGGGGAAGACTTTCCTTCCTTGGCCGGCTTCGGTTCCTTGGGAGCCGACGGCTTGCGGGTGGGCACGGCGGCGGGGCGGGCCACCAGATGGGCTGGAACGTCGGCGCGGCCCTTGAAGTCTGCCGACAGGAATGGCAGGTGCGGCCCCAAAACGGTTGCCGCAAGGAGTCCGAGGGAACCGATCAATCCCAGCAACACCCCGCCGTTGAAGGAGTCAGCAATTGTCAGGAAGAACAAAGGAAGGGAGAACGCAGCCGTGACGGAGGCGAACTGGTCAATCGAGAGGGACCCAACCCGAACAATGGTTCCCGGCTGCAGGCGGCGCGCCACGAACAGAGCAGCCACAATGAGCGGCAAGAGAATTCCCAGGAGGAGGAAAAACAGGTTGCCCAGGTTCCAAAGGTTGTAACGCCCGCCGAACATCGGCAGCAGGGAAGCAACGAACATCAAAAGCACGGAACCGAAAACGGTGAGGTCGCGAACAGTGAAAGGACCCACGACGGCGTCGTACTTGGCGGCTGCGCCGGGAGCATCCTGGCTGCCTGACGGGGTGGCAGTTCCAGCCTTGGTGTCCGGTCCCGCAGTCTGCGATTCGTTTGGGCCTGGTCTCAGCTGGTTCATCTCTATCTCCTTCGTGCGGCGTCGTCTTGGACAGTCCGGACCGGTCATCCGCAGCATCTGGCGGCACAACCTGACACGCCTCTGGGCGTCCCCAAGACTTATTCAGCCTATGCCACCCCACAGACAGTCTTCTAGCTGAAACCGGCCGTTCGGCTTCGCCCTCAGCTAACTCCAAGGTGCCTTACAGACAGTCAAGGGAGACTGTGACGCCAGACGACGAAAGCACCTGCCGCCGTCGTCGTCATGTAAGCGGTTCCCCGGCAGCAGGGGCGCCGTTCGGCGCCGAATCTGTACCGCTTACTGGCGGGTTTGTGACCACGCACACGTAGGACCTCCCAAAGCGATAGTGTTGAGGGCGGACAGCACTGCGGCGCGGCTCGCGGGACCCAAGCACGACGCCGGAACCCGGCCCGGGCGCGGACCTTGAGGCCGTGTCTGCGCAGCAAAGATCGATGAATGATGAGGTTCACCATGTCCCAGGACACCAACGGATCCACGGCCACCGCTGCAGCGACGACTGCTGGAAGCGGACAGGCACCCCATGTCGAGGCCCTTGAAAACCTTCTTCATGAGAACCGGAAGTTTGCGCCGTCGGCTGAGTTCGCGGCGGATGCAGTGGTAGCGGCTGACGAGTACGCCTTGGCCGACGCGGACCGTCCCGCGTTTTGGGCGAAGCAGGCGCGTGAGTTGCTGAGTTGGGACAAGGACTTCACGGAGGCGTTGGATTGGTCCAACCCGCCGTTTGCCAAGTGGTTCGTGGGCGGCGAGGTCAACGCCGCGTACAACGCGTTGGACCGGCACGTGGAAAACGGGCTCGGCGACCGGGTGGCGATCTACTTCGAGGGCGAACCCGGCGACACCCGAACCTACACCTACGCCGAACTCACCGAAGAGGTGAAGAAGGCGGCGAACGCGTTCGAGGCCCTGGGCGTTGCCAAGGGCGACCGCGTGGCCGTTTACCTGCCCATGATCCCCGAGGCCGTGATCACCCTCCTGGCATGCGCCCGGATCGGCGCTGTGCACTCGGTGGTGTTCGGCGGGTTCTCCGCGGACGCGCTCCGGTCCCGGATCGAGGACGCCGAAGCCAAGCTCGTCGTCACCGCCGACGGCACCTACCGCCGCGGCAAGCCCTCACCCCTCAAGCCCGCCGTGGACGAAGCCCTCTCCAAAGAAGGACACACCGTCGAAAACGTGGTGGTGGTCAAGCGCAACGGCGAGGACGTCAACTGGGTCGAAGGCCGCGACCTGTGGTGGGACGAGACCGTGGGCGCCGCTGGGACCGAGCACACCGCCGTCGGGCATGACTCCGAGCACCCGCTCTTCATCCTCTACACCTCCGGCACCACGGGTAAGCCCAAGGGCATCCTGCACACTACCGGCGGTTACCTGACCCAGGCCGCGTACACGCACAAGGCCGTGTTCGACCTGCACCCGGACACGGACGTGTACTGGTGCACCGCCGACGTCGGCTGGGTCACCGGCCACTCCTACGTCACCTACGCCCCGCTGGTCAACGGCGCCACCCAGGTCATGTACGAAGGCACCCCGGACTCCCCGCACCAGGGCCGCTGGTGGGAAATCGTGGAGAAGTACAAAGTCTCCATCCTGTACACCGCCCCCACCGCGATCCGGACCTTCATGAAGTGGGGACGGGACATCCCGGGCAAGTACGATCTGTCCTCCATCCGGGTCCTGGGCTCCGTGGGCGAACCCATCAACCCCGAAGCGTGGATGTGGTACCGCGAAGTCATCGGGGGCAACGCCGGGAAGAACGGTGAAACGAAGAAGAACCCCGCCCCGATCGTGGACACCTGGTGGCAAACCGAAACCGGCGCGCAGATGATCGCACCGCTGCCCGGTGTCACGGCCACCAAGCCCGGCTCCGCACAGGTCCCGCTGCCCGGCATCGCCGTGGACGTCGTGGACGAAAACGGCGCCTCCGTGGCCAACGGCGAAGGCGGCTACCTCGTGGTCCGCGAACCCTGGCCCTCCATGCTCCGCGGGATCTGGGGCGACCCGGAACGGTTCAAGGACACCTACTGGTCCCGGTTCGAGGGCATGTACTTCGCCGGCGACGGGGCCAAGAAAGACGAAGACGGCGACGTCTGGCTCCTGGGCCGGGTGGATGACGTCATGAACGTCTCCGGCCACCGCCTCTCCACCACCGAAATCGAATCCGCCCTGGTCTCCCACCCGTCCGTGGCCGAGGCAGCCGTGGTCGGCGCCGCGGACGAAACCACCGGCCAGGCCGTGGTCGCGTTCGTCATCCTCCGCGGGGACGCAGTGAACAACGGCGACGAAACCGTCCTGGAACTGCGCAACCACGTCGGCAAGGAAATCGGCCCGATCGCCAAACCGAAGCAGCTCCTGATCGTTCCGGAACTGCCCAAGACCCGCTCCGGGAAGATCGTCCGCCGCCTCCTGAAGGACATCGCAGAAGGCCGCGACACCGGCGACGCCACCACCCTGGCCGACCCCTCGATCATGACCCAGATCGCCGAATCGCTCCGTAAGTAGCGTCCCGGCTTCCACGCAGCGCCCGACGGCGTCGCCCACCCCCGGTGGTGAGCGACGCCGTCGTCGTTTATTCCGTTGCCGGACGCCCGCGCGCCCTAGACTGTAGCCAGACCCACCCCAGACGATGCTCCCCAGAAAGGTCCTGATGCTCCAGGCAGCACGCCATTCCGCCATCATCGACGCCGTCCAGCGTGAGCGCGTGGTGCGCGTCTCGGACCTCGCCCAATTGCTGGGGGTCTCCCCCATGACCGTGCGGCGGGACATTGAGGCACTGGAGGAAATCGGCCGTGTTGAGCGCATCCACGGCGGTGCCAAGCTACCCGGAGATGCCAGCACCCACGAGCCCGGGTTCGAGCTCAAGTCCACCCAGCTGACCGTGGAGAAGCACGCCATCGCCGTTGAGGCAGCCTCGCTGGTCCAGGAAGGCATGGCGATCGGGCTCAGCGCCGGAACCACCACGTGGGCGCTTGCGCAGGAGCTGGTGCATGGGCCGCGGATTACCGTGGTGACCAACTCCGTGCGCATTGCGGATCTGTTTCATCACGGCTCGTCCTCGGGGCCGGGACGTTTTGGCTCCACCGTGATCCTGATCGGCGGCGAGCGCACACCATCGGACGCCTTGGTGGGTCCGATCGCCACGTCATCGCTCAAGCAACTGCACCTGGATGCCCTGTTCCTCGGCGTCCACGGCATGGATGCCCACGCGGGATTCACCACCCCCAATCTGCTGGAAGCCGAAACCAACCGGGCTTTCATGGCCTCGGCCCGCAGCACCGTGGTCCTTGCCGATCACAGCAAGTGGGGCGTAGTGGGCATCGCCTCGATCGCTGGCTTGGATGAGGCGGACGAACTCATTACGGATTCGTTGTTGGGTGACGACGCCCGGCGTTTGCTGGAGGACAACGTGGCGAAGCTGCGGATCGCGTCTGCCGAACCCAACTAGGTCGCAGTTGTGGGGGGGGTTTTGGGGGTAAAAGCGCCCCAAAGGCGAACACTGGGGTGGGAGAACCCGGGGGGGGGTGGGGCCCCCCGGGGAAGGCCCCCGGGGGGAGGCGGCGGCCCCCCGCCGGTGTTGGCCCTCGCACACGTGGCCGCCGCCGCCCCCCGGCCAGCCCACAACCAATAGGCGGCATGTGCGCGTCTCCCCGCCCAACCCCCCCCCCCCACAACTGCGACACAGTTGGGTCTCATACCGCGGGTGGAGGTGGTCCCGCAGAGTTCAGCCACCGGGTTGACGCCTGCGCCCCCGCGCTTTGGGGATGCTGGATGTATGAACGCCATCCTCCACGCCCAGCAACTCACCAAGCATTACCCCGGCAGCATTGCCCTGGATCACGTCGACTTCACGGCGCAGACGGGCGAGTCGATTGCCATCATCGGTCCCTCTGGTTCCGGCAAGACCACCCTCCTGCACTGCCTCGCCGGGATTTTAAGGCCCGACGCCGGTTCGGTCACCTTGCAGACCCCCTCGGCGCCGCTGCGCTTGGATTCCCTCAGCGACGGCGCGTTGTCGAAACTGCGCCGCGAGGAATTCGGTTTCGTGTTCCAGCAGGGCATGCTGCTGCCGGAATTGACAGCCGTGGAGAACGTTGCGCTGGCTCTCATGCTCAATGGAACGGACCGTAGGACTTCCGAAGCACGCGCTGCCGAATGGCTTGGGGCTTTGGGACTGGCCGGCATGGAACAGCGGCGCCTCGGCGAGCTCTCGGGAGGGCAGGTCCAACGGGTGGCGATCGCCCGGGCACAGGTAACGGGCGCCCGGGTGGTCTTCGCCGACGAACCGACCGGCGCCCTGGATTCGGCCACCTCCGGCGAGGTCCTCGAGGTCTTGCTGCGATCGGTGGCCGCCAACGGAAGGACGCTGCTGGTGGTCACCCACGACCCCAACGTGGCTGCCCGCTGTGGCAGGATCGTTGAGCTTCGCGACGGCAGGATCGTAGCGGACAGCGCCGGGCCAGTGGCACCCTCTCCTGCTGCGGCTCCCATCAACTTCAAGGGAGCTTTCAATGTCTAGCCTCGGCATGGCCATCCGGCTGACTCCGTACGTAGCCCGCAGCAGCGGAGGCTTGCGGGAGTCGGGCCTTCGCGACGCAGGGCTTCCCGTCCTGGCCTTCGGCACGGTCACCGCTTTGCTGCTCACAGTGGCCGGGGGCTCGCAGGTTTTCTGGTCATGGAATGACGCGATCGCCGGCACCTACCAAGCGTTGGCCGTCGTCGCGATGGTCCTCCTGATAGTTCCGTTGCTGACGCTCGGCGCCTCGGCAGCCCGACTCGCCGCCCGCCGTCGTGATGACCGCTTTGCCTCCCTGCGCCTGCTGGGCGCCAACAGCGCAACCGTCGTGTGGATGACCGTCATCGAGTCCACGGTCCTAGCGGCAATCGGCGCCGTGGCGGGTGCGGGGCTCTACGCGTGCGTGGCGCCGTTCCTTGGGCTGATCCAGTTCCGGGGACATGCCATCGGTTCCTACGCTTGGTTGCCGTTGTCCGCCATTCTGTGCTGCATCCTCTCCGTCTGCCTCTTGGCTGCAGTCAGCGCCGCGTTGGGACTGAGGAAGGTGGTGGTGACGCCGCTTGGCGTCCGGACCAGGCAAACGGCCGACGGCGCGCACTGGGTCCGCGGCCTGGTGGCGGCTTTGGTGGTGGTCGTCGGGGTCGTGGCGATGGGGATGCTCAGCAGCTTTGGCGCTTTCATCGTGATCATTGCCGTGATGGGTGGCTGCTTTGGTCTGGCGTTGCTGGCACTGAACCTGATGGGGCCCTGGGTCCTGCGCTTACGGGCATCCGCCCAACTGAAACGGGCTCGCCGACCGGAGCAACTGTTGGCCGCCCGGACCGTCCTGGAAAGCCCGAAGGAGTCGTGGCGGCAAGTTGGGGGCGTCGCGATGACCAGTTTTGTTGGTGTGTTCGTGGGAGTGGGCATGGCGGTAGCGGACACGATGGGTGGAAGTGCGGGTGATGAAACCGCGCTGCTGGTACGCGATATCAACACCGGAATCATGATCACGCTGCTGGGTTCGTTCCTCATGGTTGCGTGCTCGGCCGGTGTGAACCAGGCAGCCGCAGTACTGGACCGGGCGTCAACGCTCGTTGCCTTGGACCGCGTGGGAATGCCCCGGAAACTCATGGTCGCTGCGCGGGTCAGGGCAGTGATGTCGCCCTTGTTCCTGGTTGCCGGGATTTCCGCTGCTGCTGCGGCGGCGTTGGTGCTTCCTTTGACCGGGATGGTGCTGTTGACGCAGCCTGTGGTGTTCCTGACCATTGGTGCGGTGTTCGCTGCCGGGTTCCTGCTGGTCCGCCTGGCGGTTGCCGCGGGCACGGCCCAGATCAGCCAGGTCCTCGCCCGCCCGGAACGCTACGCGAACACGGACTCCTGACGCTCTCTCACCAAACCACCCCTCCCCAGGAACGCTCTCTCACCGCACCACCCCTCCCTGGGGACGCCCTCTCACCAAACCACCCAATTTTCCAATCGCTCTCTCACCTGTGGCCTCTTCCCGGCCGCCCCTCTCTCACTTTTCTGACGAAAGTGAGCGAGCGTCGGCGAAAGGGGCACATTCGTGAGGGAGCGTCCGGGAAAACGGGCGATTCCGTGAGAGAGCGTCCGGGGAAACGGGCGATTCCGTGAGAGACCGTCCGAAAAAACGAGCGATTCCGTGAGAGACCGTCCGAAAAAACGAGCGATTCCGTGAGAGACCGTCCGAAAAAACGGGCGATTCCGTGAGACAACGTCCGAAAAAACGAGCGATTCGGTGAGAGAGGGTCGCTAGGGGCAGCCGCAGGACTGGCGCACTATCAACTCCGTGGGCAGGATGCTGTGCACGCGATCCCCACCACGGCCCTCCCCAACCAGCGCTTGGACGGCAGCCTCGGCCATCGCGTTGACGGGCTGCGCGACGGTGGTCAGCGCGGGCCAGGTGTATTCGGAATCGATGGAACCGTCGAAGGACACCAACGCCATCTCCCGGGGAACCTGCACGCCGGCTTCATGCAACGCCCGCAGGATCCCAATGGCCTGCATGTCGTTGCTCGCGAAGATCGCAGTGGGCCGGTTGGCCATGGCCAGGAACCGCTTGCCAACCTCGTAACCGCCGGCCCGGCTGAACGGACTGTGCAGCAGGGGCCCGTCCGGCAGCCCGGCGTCGCGCAGTGCTCCGAGCCAGCCCACCTCGCGACCGTCCAGTTGGTTGCCGGTGTTGGTGCCAATGGCCAAGCCGATGCTGGTGTGTCCATGGCCGATCAGGTGTTCGACGGCAGCACGTCCGCCGGCCTCAAGGTCCACGCCAACGCTGGTAAACCCGGGCGGCGAACCAGCATTGTTGAGCAGGACGGACGGGATCTCTGAGGCTTCAAGATCCGTCAAGTCGGGATCAAAGACACAGCTGGCCAGGAACACCCCGTCCACCTGGCGCGCGGCAAGGTTCCGGATGTTCTGGCGTTCCTTGGCCAGGCTTCCGTCGGAGTTGGCCAGCACCATCCCGAAACCAAGCGCCGCAGCGGCTTCCTCCACAGCGTGCGCCAGGAGCGAGAAAAACGGGTTGGTGTTGTCCGGGACAATAACGCCCACGGTTTCGCTGGAACCCAGCTTCAGGGCACGGGCTGCGGCGTTGGGTCGGTACCCGAGGATCCGGATGGCGTCGCGCACTTTGGCTTCCGTCGCCGGGGCCACGTTCTTGGGCCCTCCGTTCACCACATAACTCACGACGGCGGTACTGACCCCGGCGTACCGGGCAACGTCTTTGCGGGTCACCGGTCCGCGCGGGGTTTGTACAGCGGATGTGGTCATGGGGTAAATGCTAGCTACATCGCGGGGGCATCGCCGAAGTCGCGGATCGGCAGGCGCTCGCCACCACGCAGTGCGGACTGGTGCGCGACGATTCCGGGCAGGGTGTAGCGGGCAGCAACCCAGGCGTTGACGGGAGGCAATTCATTCTTGTTGACGGCAGTGACGAAGTCGTCCACCAGGAACTGATGGCTGCCCTCGTGCCCGTTGGGGGCACCCAGGTATTCCTGCGGGAGCCGGGCATGGTCATGGACCGGGGCCAGGCCCGAGATGAAGGCATCGCGAAGCTCGGGCGCAACTTCCGCCAGCGATGGATCGTCAAGGGACATGGTCGGCTTGGTTTCCACCTGCTCGGAAACATCGGTGACGGACTCCTTGTCCTGCCACACGGTGGTGGTGGCGAGCTGCTCGAAGCTGGCCTCGGTACCGAAGAAACGGAAACGGGATTCGCGGATGTGGGACGGGTATCCGACGCGCCGCATCTCATTGGTGCGCATCGCACCGCCGTCGTTCATTTCGAACAGTGCCGTCGCATTGGAGAAGTCGTTGCCGAACATGCTGACGTCCTTGTCGAAAACGCCGTCATTCCGTTGGTCCTTGACGCCGATGCAGCTGACGCTGACCGCGTGGCCCGGCATTGCGCCCAGGACCCCGCCAATGGCGTGCGTCGGGTACAGCATGGGCGGGTAGCTCGCCGTTTCCTTCCAGCGCTCTCCCCCGCTGTATTGGTAGGCGTCGTAGAAGCCAAGGTCCATATCGTGGACGTAATCGCCCTCGCTGTAGAAGATCCGGCCAAACTTCCCGGCTTCCTGTTGCTGCCGTGCGTAGACAGTGGCCGGGTTGTAATAGCTGGTCTCACCCATCATGTAGACGAGCCTGGTCTCACGGACGGCCTCGATGATGCGGGCAATTTCTTCCTCGGAAATCGCCATGGGCACTGCCGAGTAGACATGCTTGCCGGCACGGAGGGCACGCTCGACCAGCGGACCGTGGGTCCAGCGCTGCGTGAAGATGGCGACAGCATCGACGTCGGACTCCAACAGTTCCTCGAAGGAGGCCAACACGCCGTCCAGGCCCCAACGCTCCTGCGCCGCTGCTGCTCTCTCGGGCAGCTCGTCTACCGCGTAAACCTCGGAGACCCCCGGGTGGAGCTTGAACAGGTGCGCGAACTGGCTGCCGAACTGGCCTGCGCCCAGGACACCGATCGAAAACGTCATTGTTTGCCTTTCTTGGAGCTGCCCTGGGGCAGCGGCTTGTGATGGCCCTCACGGGATTGCGTTAGAGTCTGGCAGCGAAATCTACACGAGTCAACACATCGAACATTAACAAACATTTTTCACCACACACTCTTGCCAAGGTTGAATCTACTCGTGTAGATTCTGACTCTGTTGTAACCCACATCACAGCTAGGAAAGAGTCGACGATGACCACGCTAACCAAGCAGCCGGGCAGCGCATCAGAGCGCTCTCGGCGCAGCCAAGGGCCCAAGAGCGCACCCGTCAAACGCAGCCTGGCCAGCCGCCTGGGAGACCTGAGGATCGCAATCTTCTTCATTCTCCCGGCCGTCATCGGCTTCGTGGCGTTCTTCCTGATTCCCACCATCCGCGGTATCTACCTGAGCTTCACCGAGTACAGCATCCTCGGCGAACCCACCTGGATCGGAATCAAGAACTACACGGCGATCTTCGCCGACGAACTCTTCTGGAATGCCATGGGAGTGACGCTTCAATACGTCGTCCTCAACATTGGATTCCAGACGGTCGTCGCCCTGGGCTTGGCCCTCCTGATGCACCGGGTCGCCAAATCCACCTTCATCCGGGGCGCCCTGCTGCTGCCGTTCCTGGTGGCCAACGTGATTGTCGCGCTGCTCTGGTTCTGGATGCTTGACTACCAACTGGGCATCGTCAACGAAGTCATGAGCTGGATGGGACTCCCCCGCGTGGCCTTCTTCGGCAGTGAGCAATGGGCCATTCCCACCATCGCGTTCGTCAACGTGTGGCGGCACATGGGATACACGGCGCTTCTGATCTTCGCCGGCCTGCAGGCTATTCCGAGCAATCTCTATGAGGTGGCAAACCTCGACGGCGCGTCGCCCACCAGGACCTTCTGGAGCGTCACCCTTCCCCTGCTCCGCCCGGTGCTGGTCCTGGTCCTCGTCGTCACCGTGATCGGCTCCTTCCAGGTCTTCGACACCGTCGCAGTCACCACCAATGGCGGCCCCGTCAACGCATCCCGCGTGATCCAGATGTACATCTACCAAAAGGCCTTCGGCGAGTCCGACTTCGGCTACGCCTCCGCCCTCTCCGTGATCCTGTTCATCATTCTCGCCATCGTGGCCTTCCTGCAGATGAAGTTCCTCAAGGGCAACGAATCGGATCTGGACTAAGGAATCCCCCATGACTACTGCAACCCTCCCGCGCGAAACGTCCCGCAAGAAGCCTGTCAATTGGCGCCGCATCGGTGCCTGGGTGTTGGTCGCCGTCGCCCTCGCCGTGACCATTGCCCCCTTCCTCTGGATGCTCCGCACCGCACTGTCCAGCAACAGCGCTCTGGCCTCCAACGCCGGCAACCTGCTGCCGGCGGACTTCAGCTGGGGCGCCTTCAAACGGGTTCTCGGCCTGCAAAGCACGGAGGAGGCAATCGCCGAGGGTGGCTCCGGAGCCGCCATCAACTTCTGGCTCTACCTGCGCAACTCCGTTATCTTCGCCACGGTCACCACAGCGGGCCAGGTGTTTTTCAGCGCGATGGCGGCCTACGCTTTCGCAAGACTTCGTTGGCCCGGCCGGAACAAAGTCTTTGGGCTGTTCCTGACCACCATGATGGTCCCGCCGATCTTCACCGCGCTGCCCAACTTCCTCATGATCAAGAACCTCGGCCTGCTCAACACCATGGCCGGCATGACGCTTCCGTTCTTGTTCATGACCCCCTTTGCCATCTTCTTCCTCCGCCAGTTCTTCCTTGGGATGTCACGCGAAGTTGAGGAGGCGGCAATGCTCGACGGCGCCAAGCACCTGAGGATCTTCTTCCAGATTGTGCTTCCCAACGCCGCAGCCCCCATCGCCACCCTGGCGTTGCTCACCTTTATCGGTCAGTGGAACGAATATTTCTGGCCGCTGCTGGTGGGGCAGGACGAAAGCGTCCGCGTGCTCACCGTCGGGCTGAGCGTCTTCAAGTCCCAATCACCGCAAGGCGCCCTGGACTGGTCCGGGCTCATGGCCGGAACCCTCGTGGCTGCCCTGCCGATCTTCATCCTCTTCATCGCCTTCGGCAAGAAGGTTGTGAACTCCATCGGATTCTCCGGAATCAAGTAACTCCCCCACTCAAAACCCTGAAAGGTCCACCATGAAGAAAACCCTCGGCGTCGCCGCTGCTGCCGCGGCCATAGCCCTCACCCTGTCCGCTTGCGGTGGTTCCAGCGCAGGATCCTCCGAGGCAAAAGGCGAGATCAACTACTGGCTGTGGGACGCCAACCAGCTTCCCGCCTACCAGCAGTGCGCTGACGACTTCACCAAGGCCAACCCGGACATCAAGGTGAAGATCACCCAGCGCGGTTGGGACGACTACTGGACTACGCTGACCAACGGCTTCGTGGCCGGAACCGCCCCGGACGTCTTCACCAACCACTTGTCCAAGTACCCGGAGTTCGCCGCCAAAAAGCAACTGCTGCCCCTGGATGAGGCCGTAGAGAAGGATGGCATCAAGCTCGATCAGTACACCAAGGGCCTCCCCGAGCTCTGGGTTGGCCAGGACGGCAAGCGCTACGGACTTCCCAAGGACTGGGACACTGTGGGGCTGTTCTACAACAAGGCCATGACCGATGCCGCCGGGATCACAGGAGAGCAGATGGCCAACCTGGACTGGAACCCGAAGGATGGCGGCAGCTACGAGAAGACGATCGCGCATTTGACCGTGGACAAGAACGGCAAGCGCGGCGACGAGGCAGGCTTCGACAAGAACAACGTCGCCACCTACGGCCTCGGCCTGACCGGCAGCGGATCCGGCCAAGGACAAACGGAGTGGAGCTTCCTCACGGCAACCACTGGCTGGACCGCCACGGACAAGAACCCGTGGGGCACCATGTTCAACTACGATGATCCCCGCTTCCAGGAAACCATCGCCTGGTGGGCCGGACTTATCGACAAGGGCTACATGCCCAAGCTTGAGACCACTGTTGGGGCGAGCATGCCGGACAGCTTCGGCGCAGGCAAAGCCGCCATCAACTCCAACGGCGACTGGCTGATCGGCCAGTACAAGACCTACAAGGGCATCGAGACGGCCATCGCACCGACCCCCAAGGGCGCCGACGGCAAGCGCGCTTCGATGTTCAACGGCCTGGCGGACTCCGTGTGGGCCGGCACCAAAAACCCTGCCGCCAGCGTCAAGTGGGTTGAATACCTCGGCTCCACCGCGTGCCAGGACGTCGTAGCCAGCAAGGCTGTGGTCTTCCCGGCCATCAGCAGCTCCTCCGACAAGGCCGCAGAAGCCTTTAAGGCCAAAGGCACCGACGTTTCCGCCTTCACCACGCATGTGAAGGACGGCACCACGTTCCTCTTCCCGATCGCGGACAAGGCCGCCAAGGTGGACGGCATCATGAAGCCCGCCATGGACGCAGTGCTCTCCGGCAAGAAGCCCGCTTCCTCTCTGACGGAAGCCAACACCCAGGTCAACAACCTCTTCAAGTAACCCTTGCTGGGCCTGCTCTGCGCGCTTTACCTTCGGGTTAGCGCGCAGAGCAGGCCACACATCTTTCGAAAAGAGACCCCACGCATGCAACCGCTCCACCTTCGTTCCGCCGGCACCAGCCTGGTCGTCAGCACCCACCGCGGCGAAGCTGAGATTTCCCATTGGGGAGCCGATCTTGGCGAGACGCTTCCGGACCTCGCCATCCTGAACGAGCCCATTCCGCCGTCGTCCGCGGACGCCAATGTCCCGGCCGGGCTCATCCCCCAGGCGTCGTCGTCGTGGCAGGGGCGGCCAGGTCTCCGCGGGCATCGCGTCACGGACGGCATGCCCGGCTTCGACTTCTCGGTTCGCCTTCGTGTGGTGAGCGCGACGGCGGACGGCAACACCGCCGTCGTTGTCCAGTCAGACCCCGACGCCGGCATCACCGTGACCAGCCACCTCACCTTGCATCCGGGCGGGCTACTGGAACTGCGCAACGCGGTCACCAACGACGGCACGTCACCTTTCCAGGTGGACGAGCTTGCCACCGTGCTCCCGGTGGCGCCGGACGCCGTCGAACTTTTGGACCTGACCGGGCGCTGGTGCCGGGAGCGGCACCCACAGCGGCACTCCATCCAGCAAGGCACGTGGGTCCGAACCGGACGGCATGGGCGCACCGGCCATGACTCCTCGCTGCTGTTCGCCGCGGGGACGGCGGGATTCGGCAACCGACACGGCAAGGTGTGGGCGACGCACTTGGCGTGGAGCGGGAACCACGAGCAGTTCGCAGACCGCGTGGGCGATGGCCGCACGATGATCGGCGGCTCGGAACTGCTGGGCCCTGCCGAAGTGCTGCTGCAACCCGGCGAAACGTACACAGCACCGGCCCTGTTTGCGGCGTACTCTGACCGGGGCCTGGACGGCATCACCGAGGCGTTCTATAGCTGGTTCCGCGCCCGGCCGCATCACGTTGCGGGTCCCCGGCCGGTGGTCCTCAACACCTGGGAGGCCGTCTACTTCGACCACAACCTGGAAACGCTGATCGAGCTGGCTGGTTCTGCAGCGGACCTCGGCGTTGAGCGGTTCGTGCTCGACGACGGGTGGTTCCGCGGGCGCCGGAACGACCACGCCGGGCTGGGCGACTGGTACGTGGACGAATCCGTATGGCCTGGCGGTTTGACGCCGCTCATTGAAGCCGTGATCGCTCATGGCATGGAATTCGGGCTCTGGGTGGAGCCGGAAATGATCAGCATCAACTCGGACATCGCGAGGGCCCACCCCGAGTGGATCGTGGGTCCGTCGGCCTCGTCCTACAAAGACGGGGGCCGGCTGCCCGTCGAGTGGCGGCACCAGCATGTGATCGACCTTGTGAACCCGGATGCCTGGCAGTACGTCTTCGACCGGATCGATGCGCTGCTTCGCGACAACAAGATCAGCTACCTCAAGTGGGACCAGAACAGGGACCTGCTGGAACACGGTCATTCCGGCCGTGCCTCGGTTCATCAGCAGACGCTCGCCGCCTACCGGCTCTTCGATGCCCTGCGCGAGGCCCATCCTTCCGTGGAAATTGAAAGCTGCTCTTCCGGCGGTGCCCGCGTTGACCTGGGAATCCTGGAACGAACGGACCGTGTCTGGGCCTCGGACTGCAACGACGCCCTGGAGCGGCAAACCATCCAGCGTTGGACGGGCATGGTGGTGCCACCTGAGCTGGTTGGCGGCCACATCGGTCCGTCGACGTCCCACACGACGGCCCGCACACACGACCTTTCGTTCCGTGCCATCACAGCGTTCTTCGGCCACTTCGGCATGGAGTGGGACGTTCGCTCGGTCACCGGCGCGGAACGGGAAGAACTCAAGCGGTTCATCACGCTCTACAAGGAACACCGGGCGCTCATCCACAGCGGCCTGGCGGTCCGCGCGGATGCGCCGGACGAGTCACTCATGGTTCACGGCGTGGTGGCGCCAGAGCACGACGGCGGCATCCCGGCGGGTGCCACTGCGGCACTTTTCGCTGTGGTCAAGACCCGGACATCGTTCGCGGAGCAGGTAGGACGGGTTTCCCTGCCGGGGCTCGATCCGTCGCGGACCTACCGGGTGGAGCTCCTGTTCCCCACACCCGTGGACGCTGATTACGGGCATACCATCATCGAGGCCCAGCCGGTGTCCTGGCTGGCGTCCGGTGCCGAGGCGAACGGCCGGTTCCTTGGCGAGGTGGGGCTGCCGATGCCCGTGCTCCACCCCGAGCACGCGATCCTGCTCCGCCTGACCGCCTTCTGACCCTCTCTCACCGAACCGCCCGTTTCACCGGACGCTCTCTCACCGAACGCCCGCTTTCACCGGACCCTCTCTCACCGAACCGCCCGTTTCACCGGACGCTCTCTCACCGAACCGCCCGTTTCACCGGACGTTCTCTCACCGAACCGCCCTTTCGGACGGACGCTCTCTCACCCGCGCAGGTTCAGACGGTTTCCGCGAGGTAATCGATGGCCAGTTTGTACCCCAGCACGCCTGCACCAACGATGATCGCCTGGCAAACACCCGACAGGTAGGAGTGGTGGCGGAACTCCTCACGCTGGTGGACGTTGGTGATGTGGACCTCGACGGCAGGCAGTTGGACAGCGGCCAGCGCGTCACGAAGTGCCACAGAGGTATGAGTGAAGGCGCCGGCGTTGATGACGATCCCGACGGCGGTGCCCCGCGCCGCGTGGATTGCGTCCAGCAGATCACCCTCATGATTCGACTGGACGCAATCCACCGTCAGTCCGTGCGATTCGGCTGCGGACAAAGCCAGCTGCTCAACATCGGCCAGGGTGGAGGTCCCGTATTTCTCGGGTTCACGCGTGCCCAGGAGGTTCAGGTTGGGGCCGTTGATAACAAGAATGGTGCCGCGGCCGGCTTCAGTGGCTTGAGTCATGGCACCCAATCTATAGCGGTGCAGGAGCGTCCGTGAATTGCGCCCAATTGGTGAGAGAGGGTTGGGGAAAAACACCCATTATATGAGAGATGGTCCGGGAAAAAGGGTGATTTGGTGAGAGAGGGTGCGGACTACTTGCGGGTGCACTGGCCGGAGCCCACGGGGTTGCTGAGGCCCGGGGCCTGGGCAGCGACGGGCTGCACGTCCTCCATGGTCAACGCGAAACCGAGAGCTTCGTTGCTGGTTGTCTTGGCGAAAATCAGACCAGCAACCTGGCCGTCCGTGGTGAGCAGCGGGCCGCCGGAGTTGCCCGGCTGCACGTCGCCCGCAAGCTTGTAGACCTGCTCAGGCGAGGGGTTGCTGCCATAGATGTCAGGTACCAGGACGGTGGCGATTCCCTCGACAGTCGCCGGCTTCGACTGGAACGGCCCGCCGTGGGGGTAACCGGCAAAAGCCGCCGGGCTGCCGTCAGGCAGGTCCGAACTCAGCGCAAGAGGCGAGGCTGAGAGCCCGTCCACGGCCAGCACGGCGATATCCCGCTGGGGGTCGAAGTAGACCACCCGACCCGGCAACGCGCCGCCGTCGGGCACTTCCACCACCGGTTGGTCCACGCCGGCCACCACGTGCGCATTGGTGACCACACGGCCCGGCGAGACAACAAAGCCGGACCCCGTCTGGTTCTGTCCGCATTCGAAAGCCGTGCCCGCGATCTTCAGCACGGACCGGGCGGCCTGGTTGAGAGCCGGGGTGTCGGTTGAGGCGTTGGGAACCTGGACCGGGGTGGCGGAGCCGAAGCCTTCGATCAACTTGGGAATGCCGTCGCCGATCACCGTGGACCGCAACTGCGCCATGGTGCTCTTGACCGGAGTGGGCGTCAGCGAGTCGATGTACCGGATCACGCGGGACTGGGCCAGTTGCTGGGAAACGAACGGCACGCCCAAGGAACTGATGCTGAACGCCAGCATGGACATCACCAACGCAGCAACAACCACGCTGACCACACCACCCACCAGGCGATCCACGGCGTGCAGCGGTTTGAGCCGCACTACGTGCCGGATGCGGCGGCCGATCATGGTTCCCAGCCCGTGACCCAAGGCGATAAGCACGACGGCGGCACCCACCGTTGCGGTAAGCCTCCAGCCACTGTCGCTCACCCAGCCGCTGACCAGCGGCACTGCGATAAACGCCGCGATGGCGCCCGCAATGAATCCGGCTATACCGCCGAGCGTCACCAGGAAGCCATTGCGCAGGCCATAGATCAGGTAGGACAACAGCATCAAAATCAATGCCAAATCCAAAATGGTCAAGCCAAACACCAATGCTCCTCATAGCCGGGTAGCGCCAATTCTAGAGTGGCACCCTGACAAGATTCCGTTAGTCCGGTCACGATAGGGTTCAGTTCATGGCCTCCTGTTGCGCGCCAACTCAGGCAAGGGAGGACGAAATCCGCGTGTTTTCAGCGTTTCGCGTGCCAAGTACGTCACAGAACTCTAAAAATTCTGAAACAATGGCTGAAGCGCCACGACCGAAACTTATTCTCAGGAGACTTCATGGACATCGAGGTATTGCGCCGCGCACCCCTCTTCGCCACCCTTGACGACGACGCATTCCGCTTGCTGACGGACGAACTCACCGAGGTGGACCTTTCACGTGGAGCATCGGTGTTCCGCGAAGGTGACCAGGGTGACCAGCTTTACTTCATTGTTTCCGGCAAGGTGAAGCTCGGCCGTACGTCACCTGACGGCCGCGAGTCGCTGCTGGCCATCCTCGGCCCGGGCGAACTCTTCGGCGAGATGGCACTCTTCGATCCGAGCCCCCGCACGGCAACCGCCACGGCAGTTTCCGAAACGCGCCTGGCAGGCCTGAAGAACGAAAGCCTGAACTCCCTCCTCCGCACCCGTCCGGAGGTTTCGGCCCAGTTGCTGCAGGCCCTGGCCCGCCGCCTGCGCCGCACCAACGATTCCCTGTCCGACCTCGTTTTCTCGGACGTTCCCGGCCGTGTTGCCAAGGCCCTCCTGGACCTTGCAGACCGCTTCGGCCGCCCCGCTACCGACGGCGTGCTGGTCGCCCATGAACTCACGCAGGAGGAACTGGCCCAGTTGGTGGGCGCTTCCCGCGAAACAGTCAACAAGGCACTGGCCGAATTCGTCCAGCGCGGTTGGCTGCGCCTGGAAGCACGCGCCGTGGTGATTCTGGACATGCAGCGTCTGCGCCAGCGCTCCCGCTAGGACTTACGACGAGAAAGCCGCCCCGGTTCGTTTGAACCGGGGCGGCTTTTTTGTGCGTTTGGCGGGCGGTGAGAGAGCGTCCGTCCCAAACCGGGGTGTCGTGAGAGAGCGTCCGACTCACGCCGGGGTGTTATGAGAGAGCGTCCGGGGTGGGGTTAGCGTTCTCGCTGGGGTTCGCCGGCTACCGTTCGGGCGGCTTCGACCTCGAGCATGAGCTCCCCGGCCTGATCCACCAACTGTGGCTGGTACACATGGGCCTTGCGCTTGTAGCTCAGGTACGCGATGCAGCCGTTGGCGTGGGCCATCTTCTCCAGCATGATTTCCGAACCCGGAACCAGAAGCTGCCCGAGGGTGAGTCCAACCGTGTTCGCCTGGGCCACCTCGTCACCCAAGGCACTGGTTTCCCGGAGGGAGATGGCCTCTGCGGCATTCACCCAGCGGCCCCATACGCCCTTGCTGCCCAGGATGCTGGGCTGCTGGTTGATGGGCACTGTGGCAGCGAAGTAGCGGGTGTTGAAACGGAAGTGTGCAAAATCCGGGCTGAGCCAGTTAACCAGCGGCTTCAAGAGGTCGGTCCGCAGCGACAGGCCGCGCTTGGCCAGTACCTCTGTGAAGGACTTTTCCTGGGCCGCTACGGCCTCACGGGCCTTCATCCATTCAACGGTGGAGTTGGCCTCAACCGTTGAGGAAGCGTCCGGGCCAGCGAGCAGGACGCCGGTTTCTTCAAAGAGTTCCCGAATGGCGCCCACCACGTGGCGGCGGGCGAGTCCGACGTCGTCCGTTCCCATTTGCTCAGCCCAATGCTGGGGCGAGGGACCAATCCAACCGACCGGGTCGTCGTCGGACGGGTCCAAAGACCCGCCAGGGAAGGCGAGAACGCCCAAAGGCGAGGAGCCGGGCCGGTAACCCAGCCACGTTTCCAAGCCGGTGGGCGAATCGCGCAAAAGGACAACAGATGATGCGTAGCGGGCGGCCCTGGGGGTCCGCTCACCAAGTTCAAGCCAGTTCTGTGCCGCACCTTCGAGTTCCGGAGGTAGGACAAACAGGCGACGAGCAAGTTGCGGCAATTGGGTGAACCGGTTCCTTAGCTGAATTCAGCAATGAGCTCGACCTCGACAGGCGAGTCGAGCGGCAGGACGGAAACGCCGACGGCGGAACGTGCGTGCTTGCCTGCGTCACCGAAGACCTGGCCCAGGAGCTCAGACGCACCGTTGATGACGCCTGGCTGGCCAGTGAACGTCGGGTCCGACGAGACGAATCCAACAACTTTGACGATCCGGGTGACGCGGTCGAGGTCGCCAATGACACTCTTGACCGCGGCGAGGGCGTTGATGGCGCAGACGGCGGCGTAGCGCTTGGCGTCCTCGGGGTCCACAGTGGGCTCGTCGGAGTGGCCGAGTTCGCCGGTGGAGACCTTGCCCGTAGCTTCGAGTTTGCCGTTAATAAAGGGCAGCTGTCCGGAGGTGTAAACGTAGTTGCCGGAGACGACGGCCGGAACGTAAGCGGCAACCGGAGCGGCCACCTCGGGGAGGGTCAGTCCGAGCTCGGCGAGGCGCTGTTCAACGGCGGACGTCGGAGCGCCGGATTCCGCGGCAGACGTGGTTTCTGCGGGGGTGGTCATGGTTACTGCTTCTCCCTTTTAAGGTATGCGACAAGGCCTTTGCCATCGGGTCCACCGACGACCTGTACAAGCTCCCAGCCGTCCTCGCCCCACTGGTCCAGGATCTGCTTTGTGGCATGGATGATGAGCGGAATCGTGGCGTACTCCCATTTGGTCATGACAGAAAGCCTAGCCCTTGCCGGTAAAGTGGAAAACATGGTGACTCGCAAGAACCCCATATTCGACACTGCCACCACCCTCGGAAAGATTCTCGGTTTCCTTGGCGTGAGCGCGATTTGTGGCGTCCTGGTGGCTGGACTTCTGGTCCCGGCCGCCGCCGTCTCGGGCAGTGCCGCCAGTGGTTCCATCCAGTTCTTTGACACGCTCCCGGCGGAACTCCAAGTGGACCCGCCCAGCCAGAACACCACGATTCTGGCCAAGGATGGATCGCCCATTGCGTCCATCTACGCGGAGAACCGTACCAAGGTTCCGCTGGACCAGATGAGCCCGTACATCAAGGACGCTGTCATCGCTATTGAGGACAGCCGGTTCTATGAGCACGGCGGCATCGACACCACAGGCATTATGCGAGCCATCGTCAGCACGGCCCGCGGCAACAAGCAGGGTGCCTCCACCATCACCCAGCAGTACGTCAACAACGTCATCAACGAGTCACTGGTTTCTTCAGGCAAGAGTGAAGACGTGCTGCTCAACGGTGTTAACAAGGGCGTAGGAGACAAGCTTCGGGAAATGAAGCTCGCGATCGCCCTGGAGAAGAAGTTCTCCAAGGAGCAGATCCTTGAGGGCTACCTCAACATCGTGTTCTTCAACCGTGACGCCTACGGCATCGAGGCTGCTTCGAAGTTCTTCTTCAGCACGACTGCCAAGGACCTCACGCTTCCGCAGGCCGCCCTGCTGGCCGGCCTCGTGAACAGCCCCTCCGCTTTCGATCCGATCACCAACCCGGACAACTCGAAGATGCGGCGCGACCTGGTGCTCAACGCGATGCTCGCCCAGAAGAAGATCACCCAGGCCGAGCACGACGAAGCTGTAGCCACGCCGGTCACCACCAAGGTGACGCCGGCCCGCCAGGGCTGCGCTTACGCCACCATGGCTCCGTACTTCTGTGACTACGTGCTGCACCTGCTCTTCAACAACCCGGCCTATGGAGACACCCAGGAAGACCGCGAGAAGCGCATCATGCGCGGCGGCCTGACCATCCGCACCACCCTCGATCCCACAGCCCAGGCCGTTGCGCAGCAGCAGGTAGACGGCACCGCCGGCGCTAACCCTGACAAGTGGGGCGCTTCGATCACCTCCGTCCAGCCGGGTACGGGCCAGATCGTCAGCATGGCCCAGAACACCGTGTGGCTCCCGCAAGAGGGCAAGTTCGATCAAACCCAGAACTTCAACGTCGATGTCATGGATGCCAAGGGCAATGACCTCAACGGCATCGGTGGCTTCCAACCGGGTTCGACGATGAAGCCGTTTACGTTCGCTGAATGGCTGAACGAGGGCAAGTCGATGAATACGAACATCAACGCGGCGCAGCGTAAATATGGTGTTAATTACCCGTGGCGAAACACGTGTCCAACTCCCACGGACGGTTTTTATGACGCCAATGTGCCCGGCAGCTTCGACCTTCAGAACGCCGAGCCCAATTATTACCGGACCATGACAGTGCTCTGGGGTCTTAAGAACTCGATCAACACAGCTACCTTCGCGTCCGCCGCCCAGTTGGACCTTTGTGGCATCCAAAAGATTGTTGACGCAACGGGCATTCACGGAGGCCTTCCTGCCCGCGACGACACTGGCAAGATCACTGACCCTAATCCGCAGGTAACGATGACACGGCTTTCAAACCTCATCGGGGCCACCCAGACGGCGCCGCTGACCATGGCGGCAGCATTCGCGACGTTCGCTGCCGACGGCAAGTATTGCGAGCCGATCGCGATCACTTCTGTGAAGGATCAGTCCGGAGCTGACCTGCCGGCCCAATCCTCGAATTGCAAGGACGCGGTCAAGCCCGAGGTCGCCCGCGGCGTAGCCTATGCAATGGGTAAAGTCCTTGACGAGGGTTCTGGTTCATTGATCCGGCCGGCACTAAACTCCAGCAATTTCCCGGTTGCGGCCAAGACCGGCACCAACGACTCCAACGGCTCCACGTGGGTTGTTGGTTACACCACCGGCCTGGCAACTGCTTCCTGGTTTGGTGATCCGCTCGGTGACCAGCTTCGCCCTGGCCGTAACATCACGGTCAACGGCAAGTTCTACGACTCGATTGACGGTTACATGATCGCCGGTCCGCAGTTCACCAACTACATGCTGTCCGTGGCTCCGGCCTATGGCACCAACCCGTTCCAGCAGCCGCCGTCGAACCTCCTTGGAACGGCTCCGGCTCCGACCCAGCGCTCCACCCCGTCCAACAACACGCCGTCCACCGCCCCCTCTACGGGGACCGGTAACAATGGCAATAACGGTAACGGGAATGGCAACAACGACGGTCCCGGCAAGGACTAAAAGTGACTTTCCGTGATTCCTTGGCAAACCGCGTCCGCACCGTCGGGCGCGGTTTCGCCGTCACTACCGCAATCGGTGCCACGGCAGGCGCAGCGGCCGCTGCCTACGGCTGGTGGGAGAAGGACCAGTTCGGGATCAGGCACGAGACTTTGCCGATCCTTCCGGACGGATTCGAGCCCTTCCGGGTCCTCCACCTCAGTGACATCCACTTCGTGCCCGGCCAAGAGAAGAAGACTGCCTGGCTTCGCTCGTTGGCCGAAGTCAAACCGGACCTCGTGGTCAACACGGGCGACAACCTGAGCCATGTGAAAGCCATTGATCCGCTGATCGAGGCCCTCCGCCCGCTCATGGAGTTCCCGGGAGTTTTCGTGCCCGGGTCCAACGACTACTACGCGCCTCGGATCAAGAATCCCGCCGGCTACTTCCGTGGTCCTTCCAAACCGAAGACGGACCCCATCAAGCTCGACTGGCCCAAGCTGCGCAGCGCCTTTGGAATGGGTGGCTGGATCGAACTGACCAACCGCTCCCAGTCCGTGGTGCTGAACGGGCTCCGCTTCGACTTCTCCGGCGTTGATGATCCGCACCTGAAGCGCGAACGCTACGCTGGCTGGCCCCGCGGCACCAGGAACCAGGACGCCCGGCCGCACCTGAAGGTCGCGGTCATCCATGCACCGTACCAGCGCGTCCTCGACCACTTCACCGAGGCTGAAGCTGACCTGATCCTCGCCGGACACACCCACGGCGGCCAGATCTGCATCCCGGGTTACGGCGCCCTCGTCTCCAATTGCGACCTCCCCACGTGGCGGGCCAAAGGCCTGCACGATTGGGAAAGCGACGGATTCGTGACACCGGTGAACGTCTCGGGAGGCATCGGCACTTCCCGCTTCGCCCCCGTCCGCATAGCTTGCCGTCCGGAAGCGGTCCTGCTGACACTCACGTCGCGCAGCTGAACCTGCCCCAGCATTACGATCCCCAATAACTGGGTCAAACATTTCACCGACGTTGCGCGGACCTGTGAAACGAATCACGGCATGGCATAGGGTAGTTGCTACGGGAAACTACCTCCGCACCATCTGAAGATCCAGCTGTTGAGAAGCGGGCATGTCCAAGCAAACGTCATTTTTCACCTCCGTCGGCCGCCTCTACCCCCACGTGCGGCCTATCCTGCCCCGGCTGTTCATGGGCCTCCTTTGCGCCCTCCTGGCCAGCATTGTTGCGCTGGCCATCCCCCAAGTGCTCAGGGTCCTGGTCAACAACTCGTTGGAACCCGGCGGTGACCCGGGCGCAGTCTGGATTGCCGCCGTCGTCATTCTTGCGCTGGGTGTGGGGGAAGCCGGATTGGTGGCGTTGCGCCGGCAGTTCGTGATCAACCCGGCCACCACGGTGGAGACGAAGATGCGCGTCTCCCTGTACGGTCATCTGCAGCAACTCACCGTGTCCTTCCACGACCGTTGGGGCTCGGGGCAGCTGCTGTCCCGCGCCATGACGGACCTCAGCTTCCTGCGCCGCTGGATGGCGTTCGGCGCGATCATGCTGGTGGTCACCACGCTGACCGTGATCATCGGCGTCGGGGTCATGTTCACCATGAGCTGGCAGTTGGCGCTGATCTTCCTCGCTGCCGCCGTACCGATCATGATCAACTCGTTCCGGTTCCGTCGGCGGTTCAGCCTGGTCACCCGCCTCAGCCAGGACCAGGCCGGCGACCTCGCCACCACGGTTGAGGAGTCCGTCCACGGGATCCGCGTCTTGAAAGCTTTTGGTCGCAGCCGGGAGGCCTTGGAGAACTTCAACGGGCAAGCCGAAGAACTCAGGCAGACCGAGATCGCCAAGGCCAAGCAGCAGGCCGGCTTTACGTTGGTGGTGACGCTGCTGCCGGAGCTCGCGCTGGGCGTGGGGCTGGTGGTGGGCATCATGCTCGCGGCGAGCGGCCAGCTGAGCATCGGCTCGCTGGTGGCATTCTTCGCGACTGCCGCCGTGGTGGCCACACCGGTGGAATTCTCGGGCATGCTCCTGGCCATGGCGTTGACCGCGAAGACTGCGTTGGACCGCCACTTCGAGGTCATGGACACGAAGAACACCATCACCTCGCCCGAAGAAGCCGCGGTACCGACCGTTGTGAAAGGCGCCTTGCGCTTTGAACAGGCGGGTTTCGGGTTCGACGACGGCGGGACTCTCCTGCGCGACCTGAACCTGGACATCCGGCCCGGCGAGACGATGGCCCTCGTGGGCATCACGGGAAGCGGCAAGAGTGCGCTGCTGCAGCTGGTCCCCCGGCTCTACGATGCGACCGAGGGATCCGTAACCATCGACGGCGTTGATGTTCGCGACTTCGATCTTGAGGAACTCCGCCGGATCGTTGCCGTGGCTTTCGAGGACACCACGCTGTTCTCCAGCTCGGTGCGGGACAACGTGCTGCTCGGTGCGCCGGACCCCACTGACGCGGCGTTGGACGAAGCACTCGATGTTGCCCAAGCCCAGTTCGCCTACTCCCTGCCTGAGGGCGTGGACACGCTCATCGGCGAAGAAGGGCTCAGCCTCTCCGGCGGTCAACGGCAGAGGATCGCCCTGGCGCGTGCCATCGCGGCCAAGCCCAAGGTCCTGGTGCTGGACGATCCGCTCTCGGCGTTGGATGTAAACACGGAAGAGCGCGTCGAGGCACGGCTGCGCGATGTCCTCCACGACACCACCACGCTCATCGTTGCGCACAGGCCTTCCACCGTGGCGTTGGCGGACCGGGTCGCCCTGCTCGAAAACGGGACCATCACCGCCGTCGGGACCCATGCGGAATTGCTGGCCGACAACGCCCACTACCGCTACGTGATTGCAAGCCTGGATACCGGTCCGAAAGACCTCGACAGTGAACTCCAGGATCTCGAAGACGCTGAGGAGGCCACCCGATGAGCGCCACAACGTTTGGAACCGCGAACGAGGACAACACCCTTCTCTCTAAGGCGGACAGCAAAGCCGTACGACGCCGGTCGCTCGCCTTGCTTGCCTCGCTGATCCGCCCAGTGCGGTTACGTTTCTGGCTGACGCTCGTGATGGTCATCGTTTCGCAGCTCACCAGGGTGGCGGGGCCGGCGCTGATTGCTTTCGGCATTGACCACGCGCTGCCCGCTCTGCAATCCGGGGACAACGGACCACTGGTGCTTGTAGGTGTTTTGTACATCGCGGCCGCGATTGCCACCGCTGGCATGACCGCTTTGTACGTGACCTCAACCGCGAAGCTGAGCCAGGCCATGCTGCTGGATCTGCGGGTCCGGGTATTCCGGCACACGCAGCGCCTCAGCCTTGAGTTCCACGAGAAGTACACCTCAGGCCGGATCATCGCCCGGCAGACGTCTGACTTGGAAGCCCTTCGTGAACTCCTGGACTCCGGCGTCAGTTCCTTGGCTTCCGGCATCCTGTTCATGCTCTTCACGGCGGTCACGGTGTTCGCCCTGGACTGGCGAAGTGGCTTGATCATGCTCGCGGCCGGCGTGCCGATGTTCTTCCTTGCCCGCTGGTACCAGAAGCACTCGCAGATCGCCTTCCGTGAGTCCCGCGTTGTTTCCGCCCGTTTGATCGTGCATTTCGTGGAGACCATGACCGGTATCCGTGCCGTCAAGGCTTTCCGCAAGGAACGCGAGAATGCTGAGCAATACGGCGAAGTCGCCGAGGCATACCGCAAGAACACGGTGCGGTCGATCTTCCTGAACGGTGTACTGCAGCCCGGCCTGGTGCTGATCGGCAACGTGTGCGTGGCTGTTGTGCTGTTGTTCGGCGGCTTCCGGGTCCTTAATGGCGAGTTGGCCGTGGGTGTGTTGCTCGCGCTCATTCTGTCCACGAAGCGCTTCTTCCAGCCGGTGGACCAGATGGCCATGTTCTACAACTCGTTCCAGAGCGCACAGGCTGCGTTGGAGAAGGTGTCTGGCCTGTTGGAAGAAGTTCCCACGGTTCGACCGCCGAAAAACGCCGTGGCGTTGAGGCAACCGCGTGGGGAGATCGACTTCAACGGCGTGGAGTTCGGGTACAACGACAGCTCTGTTGTTGTCCCGACCCTGGATCTGCACATCCCGGCTGGCCAGACCGTCGCGTTGGTCGGTCAAACGGGTGCCGGCAAATCCACCCTGGCCAAACTCGTTGCCCGCTTCTACGACGTCACGTCCGGATCGATCACCCTGGACGGCGTCGATCTGCGGGACCTTTCCACCACGGATCTCCGACGAGCCGTGGTGATGGTGACCCAAGAGGCATTCCTCTTCAGCGGATCTGTGGCGGACAACATCGCCCTTGGCCGTCCTGAAGCCTCACGGGCCGAGATAGAGGCAGCAGCTGCGGCTGTGGGTGCACACGAGTTCATTATGGGACTTCCCGACGGGTACGACACCGACGTGAATAAGCGGGGCGGGCGGGTTTCCTCGGGACAGCGGCAGCTCATCGGTTTCGCCCGTGCCTTCCTTGCCGCGCCGGCGGTGCTGATCCTGGACGAGGCCACTTCATCCCTGGACATTCCGTCGGAACGAATGGTGCAGCAGGGTCTGGCGAACCTCCTGGAGGGAGTTGCCGGCTCCAACAGTGCTCGGACCGCGATCATCATCGCGCACCGATTGTCTACGGTAGAGACCGCCGACCGCGTGATGGTGGTCCACGACGGCCGCATTGTGGAGGACGGAACGCCTGCAGAGCTCATCTCTGGCGGTGGCAGGTTTGCACGGCTGCACGGGGCTTGGAAGGACTCGCTGGTGTAGCTGTCCGTCGCTGGGGCTGGCGGTGCTGTTGTGACGAGGGACACCGCTCCCCCGATTTCGCATCCGGCACCGATTCAGCTATCCTTGAACAGTTGCTTTCGCAGCGGATCGGGATGTAGCGCAGCTTGGTAGCGCGCTTCGTTCGGGACGAAGAGGTCGCAGGTTCAAATCCTGTCATCCCGACCAATAACGAAAATGGCGTCGAGAAATCGGCGCCATTTTTGTTTATCCAGTAGGCTCAACAAAGTCTGCGAGGAGTTTGCGCAGTAAGCATATTCAGGGCTTTGGGGGGCTCATATCATAAACAAATCCAGCAATCGTTCATGCCGCGTCAACGAAGCTCCGGCTTGGAGAATCGCTGCGGTGGCCACTTTGCTTTCACTGACTCTGGCCGCTTGCACTTTCGGAGACCAGTCAGCAGACGTCCTGTCCGCCAAACCGCAAACCAGCGATGAGACATCCGCCCAGCCAACGACGCCGGCGCCGACCACCAAGCAAGCGACGGTCCCAACAGCGGGGGCTTCCATGACCGGCGCACAGGGGAACGTAGTCCTGGATTCCACCGGGGTACCACGAACCTACACGATCGAGGCGGGTGACACCCTTGACGGGATTCTCCTTCGCTTCGGACTGAGTGTTGACGAATTAGCGGAAGCCAACAAGGTTCCCTATGTCAGCGAGCGGGGGAATACGTACTTCATCCGCGAGGGACGCACAATCCAACTGCAGAAGAACCCGGTGGACGCAAAGGCCGGACGGGGAGCCACCGTGAACAATTCCTTTGGCCAGGCGATCTTCTACACCACTGTCGAAGGAGATTCTTTTGACAGCCTCGGGTACCAATTCCGTTCCACGACGGAACAGATACTGCTCTACAACCCCGCTCTTTCAGCAAACAACCCCCTTCCAACCGGCACCAAAGTGCGCCTCATTCCAGGCAAGCTGAAGATCGGGAAGGCACAGGGTGAATTCACTGCTGACTCCAACGAAGTTCCGTTGACCTACACCACCGCCCCTGGCGACACCGAAAGCCAGGTGTCATTCCGATTCGCCATCACGGACCTCAGGGCGGCCAACAGGCCATCAAGCGGCACGGGTGGCACGTGGTTTTCGTACGTCGATCTCCCAAGCGGCGAGCTCACCCCCGGCCAGACCATCAGCCTGTCCTTGGTGAACCCCATCAACAGGCCGGAAGCGTGAGCACAGCCCTTGAGGCCGCGCCGCAGGCAAAAAGAAACCCCGGAGCAGCTCGTTTGCTCCGGGGTTTCTTCGAAGGTGTTGCTTACATCGGGTCGGGCCAGTTGCCGATCGATGACGTGGTGTAGGTGGTGTCCGTTGACTTCGACGGTGCCGACACGCTGGCGCGCATCGGATCCGGCCAGTTGCCAATGGCACTTACGGAAGAGTTGGAATCCACGGACGATGCCGCGGAGACGACTGCGGGAGCCGCAACCGTGAACGCAAGAGCGCCTGCCAATGCCACCGAAGCGGCGATTTTCTTGAACATAGTGTTCCCCAATGCGAGTCGGATTCGTTACGGAAATTACACGGTCCCTGTTGACATACATTGTAAAATGTTTTCCACAGAGACTGTCAAGGGTATCTGTCGCAGAGACATGTTCAGGAGGAGGGACCCGTGGGAAACGGATTCGGCGAGAAGTTGCGTGCCGAACGGCTCGAACGCGGGTTGACCCAGGCTGAGCTGGGCAAAAACCTGTATTCCCCGAGCTACATCTCCCTTCTGGAGACCGGTCGGCGTGAGCCCACGGCCGAGGTCATCGAAGAACTCGCACGCCGGCTCGAACTGGCCCCCAAGGCGTTGGAAGCCTGGAGCCAACCTGTTTCCGTCAGCGACGCTGAGTATGTCTTGGCTGGCCTCTACGCCCGGCAAGCGTGGGACTTGCGTGATTATCCACTCGCCGCGACGCACGCGGCCACCGCAGCGCAGATTGCCTTGGAAGCCAAGAACAACAGTGCCTGGTGGAACATGACGTACATGCAGGCCGAATGCGTGATGAAGCAAGGCCTGCTCAAGGAATGCCAGCAGATCGTGGAACACCTGCTGGAGCACCCCATGGCCACCGAGTCCGCAGGCCTGGGAGTTCGCGCCTGGCAGATGCTCGCCGCGGTGTGTCACGGACAAGGCCAGCTGGCCACCGCCGTCGAGCATGCAAAGCAAGCCGTGAAGCTGTGCGAGCAGCTGCCGAAGGGCTCCACGCTGATCATCGGCGCGCACCGCGCACTGATCGGAGCCCTTGCGGAGAGCGGCAAGCTGGATGAAGCGTGGGAATACTGCTTGGCCATGATCGAGCACATGGACGAGCACTCCATGTCGCAGCTGGCCGGCGAGGTGGCGTGGGTGGTGGGAAACGTGGCCTTCATGCGCCACGACTACGCAGAGGGCATCAAGCACCACGAACGCGCGGCGAAGCTCCTCTCCCCTGCCAACGACATTGAGCTGTGGGCCCGTTTCAACAAGGCCTCCGCGGCAGTCCGCTTGTCGTCGGGCATTGTTGAACCGGAAACACTGTCTGCGATCGAGCGGGCAGAGTTGGCGTTGTCGATTGTGGGCGGCAACAAGACAGACCAGCTGGAAGTCGCTTTCATTCGCGCCCGCTGGCTGTACCTGACCGGGGACATTCCTGCCGCCGTCGAAAAGCTCCGCGAAATCTACCAGGACCGCAAGGCCCTTGCCCGCCACACCGCCGGTGAGGTGTCGTTGCTGCTCGGCAAGTCCCTGAAGGCTGCCGGCGAAACGTCCGAAGCCCTGCATTTCCTGGAAGAAGCCCAGCACGACTTCAGTGCTGCCGGCGCCTCGGACCGGGTGCAGCAGGCCATGGACGCGGTGCTGGAGATCCGCCTTGCCGAGCGACGCGCGGCCGCGTCGCACACGGAAGCCGTTTAAAGCCAACTGAGTCGCAGTAGAGCGCGTTTTGAGGGTTCAAAACGCGCTCTACTGCGACTCAGTTGGGTGGGGTTACGCGAAGGTGCGGCCCGTGAGTTTCTCGTAAGCCTCCACGTAGCGTGCACGCGTGCGCTCCACGACGTCCACGGGAAGAGCCGGCGGCGGAGTGTCCGAGGCCTTGTCCCAGCCCGACTCGGCGGACGTCAGCCAGTCGCGGACGTACTGCTTGTCGTAGGAAGGCTGCGACTTGCCCGGCGCATACGTAGACGCATCCCAGAACCGCGAAGAATCCGGGGTCAGGACCTCGTCACCGAGCGTGATGATGCCGGTGCCTGCGTCGATGCCGAACTCCACCTTGGTGTCCGCAAGGATGATGCCGCGTTCGCGGGCGATCTCCTCGGCGCGGGTGTAGATCTTCAGCGTGAGCTCACTCAGGCGCGCGGCGATGTCGTCGCCAACCATCGCTACGACGTCGTCGTAGGTGATGTTCTCGTCGTGTTCGCCCACCTCGGCCTTGGCGGACGGCGTGAACAGCGCGGCCTCCAGGCGCGAGCCGTCAACGAGTCCCTCGGGCAAGGGAATCTCGCAGACGGTCCGTGACACCTTGTATTCGGCCAGGCCCGAACCCGTCAGGTACCCGCGGGCGATGCATTCCACCGGGAACATATCCAGCTTCTTGCAGATCATGGCCCGGCCCTCAACCTCGGCCGGAACGCCACCCTCAACAGTGGAAGCGAGGACGTGGTGCTCCACGTCCAACTGCTCGAACCACCACAGGCTCAGCTGCGTGAGGATGCGTCCTTTGTCCGGGATTTCGCTGCTCAGCACTTGGTCGTAGGCGCTGATGCGGTCGCTGGCTACCACCAGGACGCAATCCTGGCCGAACTTCTCGGTAATGGATTCGTCGGCCGGAACGTAGAGGTCGCGCACCTTGCCGGAATAGACGTGCGTCCAGCCCGGAAGCTGCAGCGCCTCGGTTTCGAAACCGCCGGTGGGAAGGGATTCAGTCATGCTCAGGCCTGTACTTTCGGGATGGTGCCGGTAGCCGTGTACGGCACCCGGATTTCGCCGCGTGCGGCCTTGCCTGCAATATCCGTGCGGAACTGTGAGCCTTCCAGCTGAACCAGCTCCACGCCGTCGTACGCTTTTTCGCGAGCCTCGACAAGGTCGGAACCGAGCGCGACCACCGCGAGGACGCGGCCACCGGCGGAGACAACCTTGCCTTCGTCGTCCAGCTTGGTGCCGGCGTGGACAACGTGGACGCCGTCCAGCTCGTCAACCTTCTTCAGGCCGCGGATGCGGTCACCCGTGCGGGGAGTGTCCGGGTAGTTTTCGGCGGCAACGACGACGGCGACAGCCGTGTCCTTGGACCAGCGCAGCTCTTCTGCCGTGTCCAGTTCGCCCTTGGCGGCTGCCAGGAGCAGGGCACCGAGCGGCGTCTTGAGGCGGGCCAGGACGGCCTGCGTTTCCGGGTCGCCAAAGCGTGCGTTGAACTCGATGACGCGGGTTCCGCGCGAGGTCAGGGCAAGGCCGCAGTAGAGGACGCCGACAAACGGGGTGCCGCGGCGGGCCATCTCGTCAACGGTGGGCTGCGCCACCCGGTCGATGACTTCCTGGACCAAGCCTTCCGGAGCCCACTCCAGCGGAGTGTAGGCACCCATGCCACCGGTGTTGGGGCCTTCGTCGTTGTCGAAGATGCGCTTGAAGTCCTGCGCCGGGGAAAGCGGCACGGTGGTGCGGCCGTCGCAGAGGACGAACAGGGAAACTTCCGGGCCGTCCAGGAATTCCTCGATCACCACGGTTCCGCCGGCGTCGAAGCAAGCCTGCGCGTGGGCCAGGGCCTCAGCGCGGTCCTTGGTGACCACAACGCCCTTGCCTGCTGCGAGGCCATCGTCCTTCACAACATACGGAGCGCCGAAGGTATCCAGGGCATCGGCCGCTTCCTCGGCGTTCTCGGCCACCCGGGCCATCGCAGTGGGGACTCCGGCTTCCGCCATGATCTGCTTGGCGAACGCCTTGGAGGCTTCGAGCTGCGCGGCTTCCTTGCTGGGGCCGAAGACTGGAATACCAGCTGCGCGCACGGCATCCGAGACGCCCGCGGCCAAGGGAGCTTCCGGACCGACAACTACCAGGTCCACGGCCAACTTGGTGGCGAGGGCAGCGACGGCTTCCGGGTTGTTCCCGTCGATTGCGTGCGTGGGGACCAGTTTGCTGATGCCCGCGTTGCCGGGTGCCGCGTGGACCTCGGAAACGTTCGGGTCTTCAAGCAGAGAGCGGACAATGGCGTGTTCGCGGCCGCCTGGGCCAATGACGAGTACCTTCACAGTCCTCAAGGGTACTTTGTGAAGCCGGGCGAGTCCTAAGGTGTGTCGATGGGCGGAACGGGATGAACCCGCCCAGCGCCCTAGACTTGGCACATGCCACTGAGTTCCCATGAAACGTTTACTGTTGAGTCCGCCGTCGAACTTGCAGTGATCGAACGCAGTGGTTTCATCGAGTCACGGCACATCGGCGCAGCGGTGGTCCTGTCCGGCGACGGCAACGTGGTCACGAGCCTCGGCGACATCGACGCACCCATCATGGCCCGCTCCACCCTCAAACCCTTCCAGGCACTGGCCGCCATGCAGGCCGGCGTTCCGCTGCGGGGCGCCCAGGTGGCCGTCGCGTGCGGCAGCCACACCGGTTCCCTGGACCATATGGACGTGGTGGAGGGCATGCTCAAGGCCGCCGGTCTCCGCGTGGACCAACTCCAATGCCCAGCTGCCTGGCCGCAGGACGAGACGGCCCGGAACTGGCTGGTCCGCTCCGAGCGCGGACAGTCAAAGCTCGCGTTCAACTGTTCCGGCAAGCACGCGGCCTTCCTGTGGGCTTGCGTGGAGAACAGCTGGGACCTCCGCAGCTACCTTGAGCCAAACCACCCCCTGCAGCAACGAGTCCGCTCAGGGATTGAGGAGTACAGCGGCGAGGCCATCTCCCACTTGGGCATCGACGGCTGCGGAGCTCCTGTGGCAGCGATCTCCCTAACGGGCCTGGCGCGGGCCTACTCCCGTCTGGCGAAGGCACCCGGCGACCCTGCGTCCAACGCCCGCGCCGCCACCATTGCCACCTCCATGCTGGACTACCCGTGGGCCGTGCAGGGCAAGGGCGAGGCCAACACGATCGTCATGGAAGAGTTGGAGGTGCTGGCCAAGATCGGCGCGGAAGGCGTGCTGGTCCTCGCCACCCCAACGGGCGCCACGGTTGCCGTCAAAGTGCTGGATGGCAACCTCCGCGCCACGTCCCTGATAGGCCTCACACTCCTGGCAGTCAGCGGCGCCGTGGATATTCCTGCCGTGTCCAACGTCCTGGAGCGCGTCGTGGAACCAGTGCTTGGCGGCGGACGGCAAGTGGGAAAAATCCGTTTGGGTCACGCTGTGTCCGCAATGCTCGGCTAACGCGACTAATTCCGTCAGCCAGACAGACAGAGGAGAGAGTTTTACCATGGCAGTTGCACGACGCCGCATCGACATCCAGGAGGGCCGCGCCGCGCTGGAAGCCTGGCAAACCGCCGTCGGGCCCTCCGGCGGTTCCGGACCTGCGGAAGGTGCCACCCCGCCGTCGCGCTCAACCATTGCGACGGCGGTCCGCTACGCCCTGGAGGAAGTCACCGCCCGCGCGCCGGGCAATTCCGTGGAGGTCCGCGTGCCACCGTTCGGCGTGACGCAATGCGTGGAGGGTCCGCGGCACACGCGCGGCACTCCCCCGAACGTCATCGAGACCGACGGCGCCACCTGGCTTGAGCTGGTGACCGGACGGATTTCGTGGGCAGACGCAGTAGCGGCCGGCCGGGTGGCTGCCTCCGGGCTACGGGCCGACCTTTCTGCGCTGCTCCCCTTGTAACTGCCGTTAACGACGGCGGCCGACGCCCCTTTTGTGGAGGGGTCGCCGGCAGCTGGTCCGTCAGTGTTTTCGGTGAACCAGGGTCAGTCCGGGCAGACCGGGGTTTCAGCCTGGCCCTTCTTGCTCATCTCGAACTGCGGGATGTTGTCCTTGGTGGGGCCACCGCGGAACTTTGGCGAGGGGTTCTGGCCTCCGCTGATGCGCTCGAGTTCCTGCTCTTCATACACATCTTCCTTGCCGAGCATGATGGCGGAGTCCTCGTTGGTGATTTCACCCTTGAAGGCGCGGAGCATGACGCTGCGGTCGAACTGGCCTTCCCACTTGGCCACCACGAACGTGGCCACGCAGTTGCCCAGCAGGTTGACCACCACCCGCATGGAGTCCATGAGGCGGTCGGCACCCAGCAGGAGCGCGACGCCGGCAACCGGGAAGATGCCCAGTGCGGTAGCGGTAGCCGAGAGGGCCAGGAACGATGAGCCCGGAACACCGGCCATGCCCTTGGAGGTCAGGAGCAACACACCGAGCGCGGCCAACTGCTGGCCGAGGTCCAGGTTGTGGCCGAAGGCCTGCGCGAGGAAGAGCAGGGAGATGGACAGGTAGATCGCTGCGCCGTCCAGGTTGAAGGAGTAGCCCGTAGGGACCACCAGGCCTGTGGTGGCACGGGAGCAGCCGGCGTTGGTCAGCTTGGTCATGATGCGCGGCATGACGGCCTCGGTGGAGGCGGTGCCGAGTGCCAGCAGGAATTCTTCGCGGGTGTACTTGAGGAAGCTCCACAGCGGAACGCGGGCGAAGCCCCACGCCACCAGGAACAGCAGCCCGATGAAGACGATGGCGGCCCCGTAGCAGGCGGCGATCAGGAGTGCATAGGTGCTGAGGGTACCGAGCCCGTATTGGCCGATGATGAAGGCCATGGCGCCGAAGGCACCGATCGGGGCAACCTTCATGATCCAGGACATGATCTTGAAGATCAGTTCCAGCACGGTTTCCATGAGGCTGATGACGGGCATGCAGCGCTCACGGCCAATCACCACGATGGCTGCGCCGAAGAAGACCGAGAAGAACAGCACCTGAAGCAGGCTGTTGTTGGCGAAGGCACCGATCACGCTGGTGGGAATCACATCGAGGATGAACGCTGCGGCGTCCTTGGGCGGCGCGTTGCCGGTCTTGGCGTTGAGGGCATCCTGGGAAAGGGTTGCCGGATCGATGTTCAGCCCGGCACCGGGCTGGACGATGTTGGCCACGATGAGCCCGAAGACCAGGGCGAAGAGGGTAGCGCCGGTGAAGTAGAGGAGCGCTTTGACCCCGACTCGTCCGACCGCCTTGACGTCGCCGACCGCTGAGATGCCCGTGACGATCACGAGGAAGATCAGCGGGGCGATGATCATCTTGATGAGTTGAATGAATCCATCGCCCAACGGCCGGAGGGTGGACCCGATGGTCGGCCAAAAGTGGCCGATGAGTACACCTGCGACGACGGCGATCAGAATTTGGAAGAAGAGCGACTTATACAGTGGCTTCTTCTTCCGCGGGGCCGAACTCGCCTTCAGCGCCGCAGAGTCTGGGATCTTCATTGATCTGAACCAATCAGTTTGGGAACAGCCCCTCATTTTGGGGGGATGTTTTTCAATGTAATCCCGCTCACATCATTCCGCAAGGGGAAAAAGCTTTTCCATAATATGGAAGTCATGTTTGGTTTGGTATGCCAAGGATGGCGTGCCTCCGCGACCTTCTTTGACGTGGGAAAGCCCCCGAATCGCCGGGAAATACGGCGATTCGGGGGCTCGGCGGCGGCAAAGTTGGTCGTGGCGGCACGGGGCGGGCGCTGGGGGTTGATCAAGGGCGGCTGGGGCGGGCCGCTGGGGTGGCCAAGGGCGGCTGGGGCGGGCCGCTGGGGTGGCCAAGGGCGGCGCAGGCTAAGCAGCCGCGTGGCCAAGGTAGACCACGCTGGGCCGCGGGGGTGGCCAGGGGCGGCGCAGCTCCCCTAGCCGCGGCCTACGAAGGGCATCCCTGCCGCAGTCACTACCAGGGATCCCACGCTGGCCGACGCCGGCATGTTGGCCATGAGGAGTACGGCCCGGGCGGCGTCGTCCACCGGGAACATCGGCTCCACCTTGCGTGACCCGTCGGCCTGCAGCGCACCCGATCCAACGCCAATGGTGTCCATGATTTCGGTGCGGGTGTTGCCGATATCGATCTGCCCGCACGTAATCCCGAACTCGCGGCCGTCCAGCTCGATGCTCTTGGTCAGCCCGCTCATCGCATGCTTGGTCACCGTGTAGGCAACAGACCTGGGCCGCGGCGAATGCGCCGAGATGGACCCGTTGTTGATGATGCGGCCACCGTGCGGCTCCTGGGCCTTCATGGTCCGGACGGCCTCGGCGGCACACAGCATGGAACCGGTCACGTTGACTCTCAGCGTGGCTTCCCACTCCGCCACGTCCAGGTCCCCCACGTCGCCGGCCGGCCCGAAGATGCCTGCATTGTTGAAGAGGACATCCACCCGGCCCCAGCGCTGGCGCACCGCACCGAAAAGGCGGGCGACGTCGTCGGGCACTGTGACATCGCACGGAACCGCAAGCGCCTCGGGGTGACCATCCGCCGTCTCCAGCAACTGCGCCTCCCGGCGTCCGGCCAGCGCCACGCGATACCCCTCGGCGAGCATGAGCCGGGCAACCGCCCTCCCGATGCCCGAACCGGCCCCGGTCACGACGGCGACCCTGGGGTCTGCGGGCAGGCTTGAGTCAGTCATGTGGTTGCCTTTCGGGGAGTTGCCTTAGCGTGCGGCGGTCTGGGCCGCGGGAGTTATCGGCCAGCCTATGACAGTCTTGGGGCGCGGCGCCGCGTAGGTGCGGACCTTGGACGTGGAGAGGCCCAGGCGGACGAGGGACTCGGCGATGGTGACGGCCGAGGCGACGCCATCCACCACGGGAACGCCGGTACGCTGGCGGATCTGGTCATCCAGTCCGGCCATGCCACCGCAGCCCAGGACGATCACTTCGGCGTGGTCCTTGCTGACGGCTTCCTCGGCCTGGCCGACGATTGCCTCCACGGCGCGGTCCGGGTGTTCTTCGAGTTCCAGCACGGCCATGCCGCTGGCCCGCACCGACGCGCAACGGGCATCGAGTCCGGCCAGCTTGAGGCGGTCCTCGATCAGCGGAACGGCCCGGTCAAGGGTAGTCACCACGGAGTACTTGTGGCCAAGGAACATCGCTGTGCTGGCGGCGGCCTCGGTGATGTCCACCACCGGGACATCGAGGAGTTCCTGGAGACCCTCCCGGCCGTGTTCGCCGTAACCTGCCTGGATGACGGCGTCGAACGGCTCCGGATAATTGACCACGGCGTCCATGACGGCGATGGCAGCCAGGTAGCTTTCGAAATTTCCTTCGCAGGAATCAGCGCCGAAGCGCGGGGTGATGCCGATGATTTCCGTGCCTGGCGCGGCGGCGGCCCGTGCCTGGGCTGCAATGGAATCGGTCATGGACTGGGTGGTGTTCACGTTTGCGACCAGGATGCGCATGGTTTCCTCTCAATGGCTATGCCCGCCCTCGCCGGCGTCCGCAGGGATTCGGAGGCCGGGAGGGCGGGCATCACCTTTGCTGATGCTTTAGTGGGTGCTGGCGACGGCGATCGGCTCGCCGGAGACGTCCTCGTGCTGCTGCTTCTTGTCAGCCACAGCGAAGTACGTGAGCGCGGCGACGCCGGCTCCGATGAACCAAGCGAAGGGCGCAACGGCCGCGAGGCCTGGAATGAACGCAATGGCCAGCGCGATGGCGGCTGCAGGGATCATTGCGACGATCGCCCTGGGGTTGACGCCGCGCTTGTAGAAGTAGGCGGCCTTCGGATCCTCGGTATACAGCTCTGGGACGTTGACCTTGCCGCGGCGGATCAGCCAGTAGTCGGCCATGACCACGCCGAACAGCGGGCCGAGCAGGGCGCCGAGGCCACCCAGGAAGTACACGATGACAATCGGGTTGTTGTACAGGTTCCAGGGCAGGATGACCAAGCCGATGGTGCCGCTGACCCAGGCAGCCCTGCGGAAGTTCAGGTGCCGCGGGAACAGGTTGGTCAGCGCGTAGACCGGAGCCACGAAGTTCGCCATCAGGTTCACGGCAATGGTCAGGATCAGCAGGGCAAGGCAGGCCAGGACCAGCAGGAGCGTGTTCGGAATGCTCTGGACAATGTCCGAAGGGCTCTCGATGACCGCGCCATTGATCTTGTACTGCCCGCCGGCCATGATCACGACGATGGCGCCGAAGACCAGCATGTTGATGGGAATGCCCCAGAAGTTGCCCTTGACGATGGACTTCTTGGACGTGGAGGACCGCGTGAAGTCGCAGAAGTTCAGGACGAACGTGCCGTAGATGGAGACCCAGAGGGCACCGCCGGCAAAGATGGTCAGCCACATCTCAGTACCTTCGAGGCCCTTGATGCCGGACCACTGGATGGCCCCGCCTGCTTCGATGAAGACCCACACAGCGATGGCGGCCATAGTGACAAGGATGATGGGTCCTGCGAAGGCCTCGTACTTACGGATCATTTCCATGCCGAAGCTCACGATGACCAACTGGACGATCCACAAGGCAACAAAGGAGAACCAGCCGAGGGTGGAAAGACCCAGGATGGAGTTGCTGTCCAGGTCCTTGAGGCCCGGCGCGATGGCAACCAGCAGGACGCGCAGCACCACGGAGGCAAGGTACGTCTGGATACCGAACCAGGCGACAGCGACGGCGCCACGGACCAGGCTGGCGATCTGGGCGCCACGGATGCCAAAGCTGATGCGGCTCATGACGGGGAACGGAACACCCGTCTTCTGGCCCATGAAACCGGAGAAGTTCAGGAGGGCAAAGAGCAACACAGCCCCGATGCCCAAGGCAACCAGGATCTGCCAACCGCCCAGCCCCAGCGAGAACAGGCCGATGGCAAAGGCATAGTTACCCAGGCTGTGGACGTCGTTGGCCCAGAGGGTAAAGATGCTGTAACTGGTCCACTTTCGGCCTTTGGCCTTGGTGGGGGCGAGGTCAATGTTGTAGAGGCTGGGGCTGATGGTACGGCCTGAGGCTTCGGAAGCGATGGCACAGAGTTCCGTATTTCCTACGGAAAGCAGGTGGTGCCCACCTTGGTGCTCATCTTCTTCCGGAGTCCCAGTGACGCCGACTGATGAAGTCGTCTGCATCGTGGATCTCCACTTCGTACTGTTTCCACATTATGAAAACAAGTTATTGAATAGTGAAAGAACTCTATGACTCAGGTCACGTCACGTCAAGGGTTGAACTGTATGACGGGTCACATTCTGTTGATTGGCTCGTCAGACAGGAGTTGACTGTAGCGGTCCCGCAATCCGTATTGACGCTGCCCAGCAGGCGTGCGTAATCTCGAATTGCAGAATTTTATTCTCACAATACGAAATTCAATGAGCGCCCCCACAGAGCAAGCGCCCAGACATTCAATGAAGAGAGGTTGGACGTGGCTGCAGGAGAAGAGACCTCACACATCCTTAGTGGGTTGACTGCCCAGTTGCCTGATCGTGATCCGGAAGAGACCGCGGAATGGATTGAGTCCCTTGATGCGTTGATCGCGGAGCAGGGTACGGAGCGGGCGCAGTACATTATGCGTTCGTTGTTGCAGCGTGCTGGTGCCCGGAGCGTGGGTGTTCCGATGGTGACGACCACTGATTATGTGAACACGATCCCGGTGGACCAGGAAGCGGTGTTCCCGGGTAATGAGGAGTTCGAGCGCCGGTACCGGGCGTACATGCGGTGGAACGCGGCCGTGATGGTGCACCGGGCGCAGCGGGCCGATATTGGTGTGGGCGGGCATATCTCCACCTACGCCGGCGCGGCGACCCTGTATGAGGTGGGGTTCAACCACTTCTTCCGCGGCAAGGACCACCCCTCGGGCGGGGACCAGGTGTTCTTCCAGGGCCACGCGTCCCCGGGCATGTACGCCAGGGCGTTCATGGAAGGCCGGCTCACGGAAGAGGACCTGGACGGGTTCCGGCAGGAGAAGTCCAAGGAAGGCCATGCCCTGTCCTCCTACCCGCACCCGCGCCTGATGCCGGGGTTCTGGGAGTTCCCGACCGTGTCGATGGGTATCGGCCCGATGAACGCGATCTACCAGGCCCAGTCCAACCGGTACCTGCACAACCGCGGCATCAAGGACACCACGGACCAGCAGGTCTGGGCGTTCCTCGGTGACGGGGAAATGGACGAACCCGAATCCCGTGGCCTGCTCCAGCTCGCCGCGAACGAGAACCTGGACAACCTGAACTTCGTCATCAACTGCAACCTCCAACGCCTCGACGGACCCGTGCGCGGCAACGGCAAGATCATGCAGGAACTCGAAGCGTTCTTCCGCGGCGCGGGCTGGAACGTGATCAAGGTCGTCTGGGGCCGGGAATGGGACACCCTCCTGGAAAACGACACCGACGGTGCGCTCGTGAACCTCATGAACGAAACCGCCGATGGTGACTACCAAACCTACAAAGCCGAATCCGGCGGGTTCGTCCGCGAACACTTCTTCGGCCGCACCCCGCAAACCAAAGACATGGTCGCGGACCTGACCGACGAGCAGATCTGGAACCTCAAACGCGGCGGCCACGACTACCGCAAGGTCTACGCCGCGTACAAGGCAGCAACCGAATTCAAGGGCAAACCCACCGTCATCCTCGCCAAAACCGTCAAGGGCTACGGCCTGGGACCGCACTTCGAGGGCCGCAACGCGACCCACCAAATGAAGAAACTCACCATGGAAGACCTCAAAGCCTTCCGCGACCACCTGCGCATCCCCATCACCGACGAACAACTCGACGCGGACCTCTACCGGCCCCCGTACTACCACCCCGGCATGGACGCCCCCGAAATCCAGTACCTCATGGAACGCCGCAAAGCCCTCGGCGGGTTCCTGCCCGAACGCCGCCCCTCCCACACCCCCGTGACCCTGCCCGAGACCAAGTCCTACGACATCGCCAAACGCGGCTCCGGCAAACAACAAGCCGCGACCACCATGGCCTTCGTCCGGCTCCTCAAGGACCTGATGCGGGACAAAAACTTCGGCAACCGCCTCGTCCCGGTCGTCCCGGACGAATCCCGCACCTTCGGCATGGACGCGTTCTTCCCGACCGCGAAAATCTACAACCCCAAAGGCCAGAACTACCTCTCCGTAGACCGCGACCTCGTCCTGGCCTACAAAGAATCCCCCGCCGGCCAACTCATCCACCCCGGCATCAACGAAGCCGGAGCCGTCGCCGCGTTCACCGCCGCCGGAACCTCCTACGCCACCCACGGCGAACCCCTGGTCCCGATCTACGTGTTCTACTCCATGTTCGGCTTCCAACGCACCGGCGACTCCTTCTGGGCCGCCGCGGACCAAATGACCCGCGGCTTCATCATCGGCGCCACCGCAGGACGAACCACCCTCACCGGCGAAGGACTCCAACACGCCGACGGACACTCACCCCTGCTCGCCGCCACCAACCCCGCCGTACGCACCTACGACCCCGCCTACGGCTACGAAATCGGCCACATCATCCGCCACGGCCTCGAAACCATGTACGGCGAAAACAGCACGGACCAGAACGTGATGTACTACCTCACCGTCTACAACGAACCCATCACCCAACCCGCCGAACCCGAAAACCTCGACACCACCGGCCTCCTCAAAGGCATCTACAAACTCGCAGACGCCCCCACCGGAGAAAACAACCGGCCCACCGCCCAAATCCTCGCCTCCGGCGTCTCCGTCCCCTGGGCCCTCGACGCCGCCCGCATCCTGGCCGAAGACTGGGGCGTCGCCGCGACCGTCTGGTCCGTCACCTCCTGGAACGAACTCCGACGCGACGGACTCGCCGCCGACGAACACGCCTTCCTGAACCCCGGCACCGAAGCACCCACCCCCTTCATCACCCAGCAACTCAACGGCCACCACGGACCCGTCATCGCCGTCTCCGACTACATGAAAGCCATCCCCGACCAAATCCGCCAATACATCCCCAACGACTTCGCCTCCCTCGGAGCAGACGGCTTCGGCTTCTCCGACACCCGCCAAGCCGCACGCCGCTACTTCAAAAACGACACCCACTCCATCGTCACCAAAACCCTGCAGATGCTGGCGGCGAGGGGCGAGGTTGAGGAGGGCGCGCCGTCGTACGCGATTGACCGCTACAAGCTGCTCGACGTCAACGCGGGCACCACGGGTGGCGCCGGCGGCGACGCGTAACAAGGCGAGGCCTGACAAGGCGACCCGCAAAAGCGCATGAAAAAGGTGGCGGCAGTGTTCCCAAAGAACACTGCCGCCACCTTTGCGTTCAACCGGAAAAGCTACGTCCCCAGATTCCTCCGGTCCACGACGAATCCGGTGGCTGCGTTCTCTCGGACCGCATTGATCCCGGCAACCACGGCTGCCAGGCTCGGGAACTGTGGCGACACTGCCACAACGGTTCCATCGTCGGCCGTGAGCCGGAAACGGAAGGTGTTGGTTCCTGCCTTGAGAATTTCGAAACTGCCCGCCATCTTGCTGACCTCCACGCGTCATTGCACCAGAGCTGATTTGAACGTGTCCCTTCAGACAGTAATCGCCGCCGGACGCCGCCAACAGCCCTACCCATGAGTAGTTTGCAACCGATTTTGGTAGATGTCCCGGAAAGCCTTGAAGGAGCTAGAGACCGCATGGAAGCCCGCGCGTATGGTGTGTTTATGACTCAATCCGGCACGGCGCCCATCACCGGCGTCCTGCTCGCCGCCGGGGCCGGCACCCGACTGGGCCGCGGTCCCAAAGCCCTGCTGCCTTTCCGCGGGCGCACGTTGGTTGAAGTAGTGGCCGACACCCTGTTCGACGGCGGCTGCCGCGAGGTGGTGGTGGTACTCGGTGCCGAAGCCGAGCGCATCAGGAACAGCACGGACCTTGGGCGGTACACCGTGGTGGAAAACGCTGCCTGGGCCAAAGGAATGGCGGGCTCGTTCCGCACGGGAATCGAAGCAGCATCGCAGGGCAACAGCATCATGGTTGCGTTGGTGGACCAGCCCGGATTAACCCCGACGGCGGTGAGCAGGTTGCTGGGCAGTCACCGTCCCGGCCGGATCACCGCGGCCGCCTACCCTGATGACTCGGGCCAGCTGAAGCGTCGGCACCCGGTGATTATCGACGTCGGGCTTCGCGACGAAGCTGCGGCGGCAGCCAGCGGTGATACCGGTGCGCGATCGTTCCTTAAGGCGCACCCGGGGCTGGTGGATCTGGTGGACTGCAGCGATCTCTGCTCCGGCGAGGACCTGGATACCAAGGACCAGCTGCACTTGCTGGAGGGGTAAATTTGGGGGCATGATCCGCATCGAAACCGACGATCCCGCACGCCCTGACGTCCACGCCCTCTTGAGCGAGCACTTGGCCGATATGTTCGCCACGTCGCCGGCAGAGAGCGTGCATGCCCTGGATCATTCGGCGTTGCAGCACGAGTCCATCACCTTCTGGACTGCCCGCGAAGACGGGGTGCTGCTGGGTTGCGGGGCGTTGAAAGTACTGGGTGTTCCGGGCGAAGCGGAGGTCAAGTCGATGCGGACCACTTCCGGGGCCCGGGGTCGCGGAGTGGCCACGTTGATGCTGAACCACATTGTGGCCGAGGCACGCCATCGCGGCTATGATCGGGTTGCCCTGGAAACGGGGACCGAGGAGTACTTCGCTCCCGCGCGGCGCTTGTATGCCAAACACGGATTCACGGAGTGCGCTCCTTTTGCCGACTACACGCTGGATCCGAACAGCGTGTTCATGGAACTCCCCCTCGCACCCAACTAGGTCGCATTTGTGCGCGTTTTCAGCGGTTGTGATGTCTCAGGACTTCGTAGACACTTCATGTCTCATGACTTCGTGGACAGTTGGTGTCTCATGACTCTGTGGACACTTCTTTTGTAGTTGT
>NZ_JBIVXL010000016.1:0-100242 GCF_044769225.1 Paenarthrobacter sp. NPDC090522 | reverse complement strand
CAACAAACTTGGCACACTATTGAGTTCTCAAACAACAGACACTAACCAGCACCACCAGCAACCACACAGGCCACCAGATCGCTCCGGAGCAACTTTTCAAACTTACCCGCGCACTTCATCCGAGTCAAATCGGCAAGCTTGACTTGATTTTTCCTTGCGGTTTCTTGTCAGCTTGCGATCCCTGCTCGAGGAGCAGCGCGGGTACTAACTATACGCCTACTCTTCCCGGATCGCAAAACCGAGGGAGGGCCGCTCCCTCGGTGGCCGCGAAAACCCCTGAAACACAAGGCAGGAGGCCCGGTCCCATTGGGACCGGGCCTCCTGCCCGGCAAAGCCGACTAGTCAGCCAGCGTGAACCAGGAGGCGCCGAGCGGCGGAAGTGTTACGGTCAGCGCGGCCGGCTGGCCATCCGTACCGGGCGAGACAGCCTTCAACGTCCCACTGTTCACCACGCCGGAACCGCCATAGGCTTCGGCGTCGGTGTTGAGCACTTCCCTCCACTCCCCTGCCGACGGAACCCCCAGGATGTAGCCCTCGTGCGGCCCGCCGGAGAAGTTCACGGCACAAACCAGCGCCTTGCCGTCACGGTCGTATCGCACGAAGGTCAGGACATTCCTGTCAGCGTCTCCACCATTGATCCATTGGAATCCGGCGGCGTCGTTGTCCTGGCTATACAGGGCCGGGGTGTCCGCGTAGACGGCATTGATGTCCTTCACCAGCAACTGGAGTCCGCGGTGCGCAGGAATATCGGCAAGGAACCAGTCCAGCCCGTGCTGCTCGGACCACTCTGCTTCCTGCCCGAATTCCGTGCCCATGAAGATGAGCTGCTTGCCGGGGTGGGCCCACTGGTATGCGAAGAAGGCGCGGAGGTTGGCCAGCTGCTGCCAGCGGTCGCCGGGCATCTTCCTGAGCATGGAGCCCTTGCCGTGCACAACCTCGTCATGGCTGATGGGCAGCAGGAAGTTTTCCGAAAACGCATACACCAGGGAGAACGTGATGGTTCCGTGGTGCCACTTGCGGTTGACCGGGTCTTCGGAAATGTACTTCAGGGTGTCGTGCATCCAACCCATGTTCCATTTGAGTCCGAACCCAAGTCCCCCCTGGCTGGTGGGAGCCGTGACTCCCGGGAACGCCGTGGACTCTTCGGCGATGGTCACCGCACCGGGGTGCGTCTTGTAGACCGTGGCGTTGACTTCCTGCATGAAGGAGATCGCCTCAAGGTTTTCACGGCCGCCAAACTTGTTGGGCCGCCACTGGCCTTCCTCGCGGGAGTAGTCCAGGTAGATCATGGACGCAACGGCGTCCACCCGCAGCCCGTCGATGTGGAATTCGTCGAGCCAATAAAGGGCGTTGGCCACCAGGAAGTTGCGTACCTCGCGCCGGCCGAAGTCGAAGATCAACGTACCCCAGTCCGGGTGTTCCCCCAGTGCCGGGTCGGAGTGTTCGTACAGCGCCTCCCCATCGAATTGGGCCAGGGCCCACGAGTCCTTGGGGAAATGCGCGGGGACCCAGTCCAAGAGCACGCCGATGCCCGCCTGGTGGAGTGAATCAACCAGGAACCGGAACTCGTCAGGGTGCCCGAACCTGGATGTCGGCGCGAAGTAGGACGTGACCTGGTAGCCCCAGGATCCGCCGAAGGGGTGCTCGGCCACGGGCATGAATTCCACGTGGGTGAAGCCAAGCCACTTCACGTATTCCACGAGTTCCTTGGCCAGTTCCTTGTAGCCAAGGCCGAGGCGCCAGGAGCCGAGGTGGACTTCGTAGACGCTCATGGGCGAGTTGTGCGGATCGCGCTGGGCACGCGCCGCCATCCATTCCGAGTCCTTGAAGCGGTAGCTGGAGTCAACTACCCGGGATGCTGTCAGTGGAGGGACCTCCGTGCCAAACGCCAGGGGGTCGGCCTTCTCCACCCAGTGGCCGGCGCGGGTCAGGATCTCGTATTTGTAGCACGCCCCTGCTACAACCCCAGGAATGAAGGCTTCCCAAACACCGGACGAACCCAAGGACCGGAGGGCATGGTTCCGGCCATCCCAGCCGTTGAAGTCGCCCTTGACCCGGACTGCCTGTGCGTTCGGCGCCCACACAGCGAAAGAAACACCGGAGACGTCCCCCAGCGAGGTGCGGTAGTCCTGCAGGTGCGCGCCCAGGACGTCCCAAAGCCGCTCATGCCGGCCCTCACCGATGAGGTGCAGGTCCACTTCACCCACCGTGGGCAGGTAGTGGTAAGGGTCATCAATGGTGACCGTTTCGGCGTCGTACACCACTTCCAAGCGGTAATCCGGCACGTGGCCGGCCTGAAGCGGTTCCAAAACCGCTACCCACACACCATTGGATTCGTGCTCCATGGGCGTGCGACCGGTTTCAGTCACCACCGTCACGGACTTGGCAAGGTGCTTCACCGTACGGATGGTCACGTGGCCATGATCGTCAAGGTGCGCGCCGAGCACGGAGTGCGGTGCATGGTAGGCACCGGCTGCCACACGGGCCAAGGTCTCGGGGTCCACCGGCATGGGGACCCGGGGCCGTTCGGTGCGTGCAGAGCCAGTCATGTCATTACCTTCCGCTGTAGCCGCGGCGTGCTTGCCGCGGCTCGTTTTGTCGAGGATGTGCCGTGCTGCGTTGACCGGAATGGACAGCCAGTCCGGCCGGTTCCGCAGCTCGTAAACCACCTCGTATAAGGCCTTGTCCAGCCACAATGCCACAAAGAGCGGCGAGCCGCGGTCCACGGTTCCGGGGTTGACTTCGGCATAACCGGCAAGGAACGCTTCAGCGCAGTCCTCCACCCAGGATCCGGACACCGTGGCCTCCGCATTTTCACGGACGGCGGCACCCGCGGCGTAGTCAAAGGAACGGAGCATTCCCACCACATCGCGCAGCGGCAGGTCCGGAGTGTTACGTTCCTCGATGGTGCGAAGGGGCTCGCCCTCGAAGTCGAGGATGGCCCACCTGCCCGGCTCTCCCTCGGCGGCTGGAACCCAAAGGATCTGGCCGAGGTGGAGATCGCCGTGGACGCGCTGCAACTGGCCAACGGCACCGGCATCCAAGGCGGACAGCAACTCATCAAGGCTCTGGTCGTAAGGCCCGACGGCGGCAGCCGCCTCAGCCCACGACTGGCGGACCCGCCGGGCGAGCGTTGCGACAATGTGGGCTCCCTGGCCGCTGCCGTCGATCGCACCGAAGGTTTCCGAGAGACGCGCATGGACTGTTGCCGTGGCAGCACCCAGCCCGCGCGCTTCAGCCGTGAAGTCGGTTCCGGAGGCAGCAGCCTCAACCGCCAAACGCCATGCGTCCTGGCCACCGTGCAGGAACTCGTGGGCAACGGTGAGCTCACCCGTTGATGGATTTCCAGCCGAGTCCCAGGAGCCGGTGATCCAACCGAGCGTGGCGGGCACCTCGCTCGTACCTGCCGCGGTGAGGGCCGCACCCAGCTCGATTTCCGGGTTCTTCCCGGCCGCCAACACACGGAAGATCTTCACGATCGCCGACGATCCGCCGTCGTCCACTATGACGGAAGTGTTGGACTGCTCGCTGGAGAGGACCTTCACGGAGGTGGGGCGCCCAGGCAAGGCAACCCGTCCCCGCGCGAGGTGACCGCGGACGGCGCCGTCCCCTGCTGCGCCGCCTTCGCGCATCAGTTCAAGCCACGACCCAATGAAGGCGTCGTCGAAGACGGCATCGTAGACCAGTTGCAGGCCATGCTCCGGGTCCGTTACCTCGCCAAGCAGGGCCGCCGGTGCCTCGGCCAGGGGCTGGCTGCGGAAGCTCAAGGGGACCTGCACCACGTCGGTCCGGGGACCGCCGTCGGACGTCTTGTATGTCACTCCGAGCAGCAGGACCTCCGAGGCCGGACTCCCTCCCGGATCCGGGAGGTGGAAGCCTCCGACGCGCTCCAGCGCAAAGTCGGGATTCTTCACCGGGAACCAGCGTTTGGTGGGCAGCCAGTTCCGGAGAAGGCTTTCAATGGCGGGGTTAAGTGTTCCCTTGCTCATCTCATCCTTTGGTCGACACCACGGGAATCGCCTGCGTAAAGGGCGACGATGGGTTGGAAGACGCAGAGCGCAGCCGCAACCAGTAGAAGTTGTGGCTTCCCAACATGACATTGAGTTGGCCGTTATCGCCCACGGCGGGGAAGGGCTGACCGCCGAAAATGTCCCGGAATCCCCTGCCAACAAACTCAGGCAGGTCCAGGGAGGCGGCCACTGGATGTTGTGAAAGGTTGAAGACGCACAGGATGGTTTCTGCGGTTTCGCCTTCGGCATTGCCCGGCGGAAGTTCCCGGACATACGCAAGAACCACCTCGTGGTCGGCCTCGATGTGGCGGAAGTTGCCCAGGCCGAACGCGGGGTGGTTCTTGCGGACGCTGAGGATCTGCCGGGTCCACCGGAGCAGCGAACCGGAGTGCGCGGCCTGCGCCTCCACGTTCGCCATCCCGAAGTTGTACACGAGCGACTGGATCACGGGGAGGAAGAGCTTGCCGGGATCCGCACTGGAGAAACCTGCGTTGCGGTCCGGATTCCATTGCATCGGAGTGCGCACGGCATCCCGGTCGTCCAGCCAGATGTTGTCACCCATCCCGATCTCGTCCCCGTAGTACAGGAACGGGCTTCCGGGAAGGGACAACAGCAGGGCGTTGATGAGTTCGATCTCGGACCGTGAGTTGTCCAGCAGCGGTGCCAGCCGCCGTCGGATGCCGATGTTCGCCCGCATGCGGGGGTCGGGAGCGTACCAGCCGAGCATCGCCGCACGTTCGTCCGCAGGCACCATCTCCAAGGTCAGCTCGTCGTGGTTGCGCAGGAACGTTCCCCACTGGGCACCCCGGGGGATGCCAGGTGTATCGCGCAGCGTTTCGATGATCGGCGCAGCCTTCTGGTCCCTCAACGCGTAGTACAGGCGGGGCATGATGGGGAAGTGGAAGGCCATGTGGCACTCCGGCGCATCCTCGGTCCCGAAGTATTCCACTACCTCGTGCGGCGGCTGGTTCGCTTCGGCGATGATCACCCGGCCCGGGTAGCTCGCGTCCACCATCCTGCGCAGCCCTTGGAGGAACTCGTGGGTCTTGGGGAGGTTTTCGCAGTTGGTGCCGTCTTCCTCGAACAGGTATGGAACGGCGTCGGCCCGGAAACCGTCGATGCCCTGGTCCAGCCAGAACCGGATGACGTCGTGCAGGGCCTCCACCACGGCGGGGTTCTCGAAGTTCAGGTCAGGTTGGTGGCTGAAGAAGCGGTGCCAGAAGAACTGGCGCCGGATGGGATCGAAGGTCCAGTTGGATTCCTCCGTGTCCACGAAGATGATGCGTGCGTCCTGGTACTTCTCGTCCGTATCGCTCCAGACGTAGAAATCGCCGTAGGGTCCCGTGGGATCTTTCCGTGATTCCTGGAACCACGGGTGCTGGTCCGAGGTGTGGTTCAACGGGAGGTCGATGATTACGCGGACGCCGCGCGCGTGGGCTTCTGCCACGAGCCGCTTGAAGTCGCTGATGGTGCCGAACTCGTCCAGCACCGAGGTGTAGTCGGCAATGTCGTAACCGCCATCACGCAAGGGCGAATGGAAAAACGGCGGCAGCCAGAGGCAGTCAACGCCCAACCACTGGAGGTAGTCCAGTTTGTCGATCAGGCCTTGGAAGTCTCCCGAACCGTCGCCGTTGGCATCCGCAAAGGCCCGGACCAGTACTTCGTAGAACACAGCCTTGCGGTACCAGTGGGGATCATGCTGGAGACCGGGAGCGTTCAGCTCGAAGGTGTTCTTCGGAGTGAAGTACTGGCTCGGGTTTTGCGGAGAGAAACTCACTTAAGGCTGCCTCCGGATGCTGAGCACATGGGCCGGCTCAACGTGGGCGTCCAGGCGGACGTAGTTGTGCTCGCCCCACGCCCAGCTCTGGCCGCTGATGAGGTCGTCAACCCAGTAGCGGCCGTTCTCATCCAGGTCCGCGGGGTCCAGGTGCAACGCTGAGAGGTCCAGGGACACTGTGCTCTCGCGGGCGCTGTGCGGATCCACGTTGACCACGATGATCAGTGTGTCCTTGGTGCCGTCCGGAAGGGTCTTGTGCTTGGAGTACACGATCGTGGCGTCATCCGTACTCCGGTGCAGGGTCAGGTTCTGCAGGTCCCCCAGTGCCGGGTGGTCCTTGCGGATGGTGTTCAGCCGCGTGATGTAGGGAGCCAAGGTGCGTCCCGACTCTGCAGCGCCGTCCCAATCCCTGGCCTTGTACTCGAACTTCTCGTTGTCGATGTACTCCTCGGCGCCCGGCCGGGCCACGTGCTCATACAATTCGTAGCCTGCATACACGCCCCAGAGCGGGCTGGCCGTCGAAGCGAGGGCGGCGCGGACCTTGAAGGCCGCAGGACCGCCGAATTGCAGATACTCGGTGAGGATGTCCGGCGTATTCACGAAGAAGTTCGGCCGGAAGAAAGCCGCACTCTCGTGGCTGACTTCGTGGAAGTACTCCTCCAGTTCGGTCTTGGTATTGCGCCACGTGAAGTAGGTGTAGGACTGCTGGAAGCCTGCGCGGCCCAGCGCATGCATCATCGCGGGGCGGGTGAAGGCCTCGGCGAGGAAAACCACTTCGGGGTTCTTCTTGTTGATCTTCCCGATCAACCATTCCCAGAACCACACCGGCTTGGTGTGCGGATTATCCACGCGGAAAACCTTCACGCCGTGGCTGATCCACAGCTGCACCACCCGCAGGATTTCCTTGGAAATTCCCGCAGGATCGTTATCGAAATTCAGCGGGTAAATGTCCTGGTACTTCTTGGGCGGGTTTTCCGCATAAGCGATGGTGCCGTCCACGCGGGTGGTGAACCACTCCGGGTTGGAGGTGACCCAGGGGTGGTCAGGGGCTGCCTGCAGCGCAAGGTCCATGGCCACTTCCAAGCCCAGGTCATTGGCCCTGGCCACGAAAGCGTCAAAGTCCTCGAACGTTCCCAGCTCCGGATGGATGGCGTCGTGGCCTCCGTCCTTGGAACCGATGGCCCACGGCGAGCCGGGATCCTGCGGTCCCGGGGTCAGCGTGTTGTTGCGGCCCTTGCGGTGCTGGAATCCGATCGGGTGGATCGGAGGCATGTAGATGACATCGAAACCCATCTCCGCAACGGCATCCAGGCGCTTGGCTGCAGTGCGGAAGGTGCCTGATGTCCACACCCCCGTGGCGTGGTCCAGGACGGCGCCTTCGGACCGCGGAAAGAACTCATACCAGGCGGCACGTCCGGCGAGGTCGCGTTCAACCTTCAGCGGGAACCGCTCGGAGACGGTTACCAGCTCACGGATCGGGACACGCCCGACGGCGGCCAGCACCTCTGCGCTGAAACCGGCAGCAAGCCGCTCTTTGGCAGATTTGGTGGTGTCGGCCAGCGCCACTGAAGCTGCGCGGAAGGTGCGCTTGTCAGCAGCGCTGCGGCCGGCGTCGTCATCTGCTGCCCCGGCCAGGAGCACGGCACCTTCGGCGAGCATCAACTCAACGTCGATTCCTGCGGCCACCTTCACTTCGGCGTTGTGGTGCCACGTACCGTAACGGTCGTGCCAGGCTTCGATGACGAAGGTCCAGGGCCCCGCCGCCGTGGGCGTCAGCAGGCCTTCCCAGCGGTCACGGCCTTTCCACTGTTCCTGTTGGGACGGTTCCAGACGCACCCGCTGGCGTTCCTTGCCGCGCGGATCCAGGAGAACTGCCGAGACGCCCAGCTGGTCGTGTCCTTCGCGGAACACCGTGGCGGCCACCTGGATGTCCTCGCCGGGGAGGGCTTTGGCCGGGAAGCGGCCACCCTCAACCACTGGCTGGACGGCTGTGATGGGGAACCGGCCGAAACGAAGTCCGTCGGTGATGTCCGTCTTGGTCTTGGATTTCAGAGCGGTGCTGGTTCGCTGGATATTCGTCACAAGCACGACGTTAGCGACAAAAATCACAGAATGCTAAGCACACGACCTTTCTTCTCGACGCAAGATGTCTTTTACCTAAAAGAAACCCAAAGCGGTTCCGGCTGCCATGTGAGTCGGTTAGTGTGGCGCTCGTGAAGGCAATTCGAAGGTTTACAGTCCGTACCGTCCTCCCCGAGTCCATCCGGCCTTTGGCCCGTCTGGCTACCAATCTGCGCTGGTCCTGGCACCGGCCCACCAGGGAGCTTTTTGCGAGCCTCAACCCGGCTCTCTGGGAGTCCGCGCAGCACGATCCCATCGCGCTGCTTGGATCGATCAGCCGCGAGCAACTGCAGGAGCTGGCCACCAACGGCGACGTTGTGAACCGTGTGCAGGAAGCCGCCGCCGATCTGGACCGCTACCTGAGCGAACCGCGCTGGTACCAGGGCCTGGGCGAGGACGCGCCAAAGTGCATCGCCTATTTCTCGCCCGAATTCGGTATCACCGAGGTACTCCCCCAGTACTCCGGCGGGCTCGGCATCCTCGCCGGCGACCACCTCAAGGCCGCGTCCGACCTCGGCGTGCCGCTCATCGGCGTCGGCCTGCTCTACCAGGCCGGCTACTTCAAGCAGTCGCTTTCCCGTGATGCCTGGCAGCAGGAAACCTACCCCGTCCTCGACCCGGACGGCCTGCCCCTGACCTTGCTCCGCCACCCCGCCAAGGATGGCGTACCCGGCAAACCGGTCCAGATTTCCCTACCGCTGCCCAACGGCCGGGAACTCCACGCGCACGTGTGGCGTGCCGACGTCGGGCGGGTTCCGCTGCTGCTGCTCGACTCCAACGTGCCCTCCAACGACGAAGCCGCCCGCGGCATCACCGACCGCCTGTACGGCGGTGGCGGCGACCACCGGCTCCAGCAGGAACTCCTGCTCGGCATGGGCGGCGTCAAGGCCCTGCGCGTCTACCAGGAGCTCACCGGCACCCCCGCACCCGAGGTCTTCCACACCAACGAAGGCCACGCAGGATTCCTTGGCATCGAACGCATCCAGGAAGCCATGGCGGACGCCAACGATCCCCTCACGTGGGAAGAAGCCTTGGCCGCAGGCCGTGCCTCCACCGTGTTCACCACGCACACTCCCGTTCCCGCCGGCATTGACCGCTTCGAGGCAGTGCAGATCAAGCACTTCTTCGAGGCCGGGCTTGCGCCCGATGTGCCCGTGGACCGGATCCTGGAGCTGGGCCGCGAGAATTACGACGGCGGCAACCCTTCCGTTTTCAACATGGCGGTGATGGGGTTGCGCCTGGCGCAGCGCGCAAACGGCGTGGCCAAGCTCCACGGCGTGGTGTCGCGCGAAATGTTCTCCGGCCTCTGGCCGGGATTCGACCACTCTGAGGTACCCATCACCTCGGTGACCAACGGCGTGCACGTGCCCACGTGGGTCGACCCGCGGATCTCGTCCCTGGCCCGTCACCAGTTCGGTGCCGAAGCCGAAGCCCTGGGCCGCTGGGACCTGGCTTACAACGTCAGCGACGAGGACGTGTGGGCGCTCCGCCGCGAACTCCGTGTCCAGCTCATCGAGGACGTGCGTCGACGCCTGCGCGCCTCATGGAAGAAGCGTGGCGCCGCTGACGCCGAGCTTGGCTGGACCGAAAAGGTGCTGGACCCTGACGTACTGACCATCGGCTTCGCCCGTCGCGTCCCCACCTACAAGCGGCTCACCCTGATGCTCCGCGACCCCGCCCGCCTTAAGGCCCTGCTGCTGGACCCGAAGCATCCCATCCAGCTGGTCATCGCCGGTAAGTCCCACCCCGCGGACGACGCCGGCAAGAAGATGATCCAGGACCTGGTGCGCTTCACCGACGACCCCGAGGTGCGCCACCGGATCGTGTTCCTGCCCAACTACGACATTGCCATGGCACGCACCCTGTTCCCCGGTTGCGACGTCTGGCTCAACAACCCGTTGCGCCCGCTCGAGGCTTGCGGCACATCCGGCATGAAAGCCGCCATCAACGGCTCGCTCAACCTGTCCGTCCTGGACGGCTGGTGGGACGAAATGTACGACGGCGAGAACGGCTGGGCCATCCCCACCGCCAACAATGGGGCATCCGCCGACGAACGCGACGACATCGAAGCAGCAGCGCTTTACGAACTGCTCGAAAACCAGGTGGCACCGCGCTTCTACGGCACCACCGTCTCCCAGGGTGCCGGAGCCGCGGGTCCTTCCGAATCCAGCACGGAGAAGGTCCCCACGCACTGGGTGTCCATGATCAAGCACACCCTGGCGCACCTCGGCCCGGCCGTGTCCGCCGAACGCATGCTGCACGACTACGTCAACCTGCTGTACTGCCCGGCTGCCGTTTCGGGACGCCGCGCCAGCGCCGACTCGCACAAGGAAGCCAAGGAACTCGCCGCCTGGACATCCAAGGTGCGCGGCGCCTGGCCCGGCGTAGTGGTGGAACACGTGGACTCGGTCGGTTTGTCCGAGGAGCCCCAGGTGGGTGACAGCCTTCAGGTCAACGCCTACGTGGCCCTCAATGACCTGTCACCGGAAGACGTCTCCGTGGAGGTAGCCTTTGGCCGCGCCGAGGAAAGCGACGAACTCGACGACGTGGTTGTGGCCGAACTGGACGCCAAGGAGGACCTCGGCAACGGGCGGCACCTGTTCCACGGCTCCCTGGTCATCAACCGGTCCGGCTCCTTTGGCTACACGGTCCGCGTGTTCCCGAAGCACTCAGCGCTGGCATCGAAAGCTGAACTTGGGTTGATCGCGAACGCGTAGCAAAAGCGTTCCTGGCCCGCTGTTCCGTTGTTGCGCAACAACGGAACAGCGGGCCAGCGACGTTAATGCCCGAACACGGCGATCACTGCGAGGTCGCGGCCTGCGTAGCGCTCGGCGTCCTGGAGGATTTCGCAGACCACGGCGAACGAGCGGTCCGCGCGGTAGGCGGCGGGGACCTGCCAGATCATGGTCACGGGGCTGCCGTCGTCGTCCGAGAGCGAGTCGGCGAAGTCGTGCAGCGAATCGTTCAGGGCATCCAGGTTCACGCCGTAGTACTCGGGGAAATCAAGGACTTGGCCGAAGACCTCAAGGACCGCCTGCTTGTTTGCGGCAGGCGGGACCAGGATGGTCCTGCGTCCGGCGTCAGAGACTTGCTCCTGCAGTTCTTCGAGTGTCCAGGTGTCTGCTGAGTAGATCTTCATGGGCTCCTACTTGTCCTCGACGATGAACTTGAACGATTCGTAGTGATCCGGGGTGTAGTACTTCGCCCTGTCCTTGCCCGCGATGATCCGGCGGGCGCCGCGGTCCGACTCCCCGGGCGTCGCAACCGTGTACTCCTGATAGAAACCGCTGGACTTCTTGGGAAGGAGTCCTTCGAAGTTGCCGAAGTTCACGCCATCCCGGTCATACGGATACGGCCCACCCTTGGCTATCAGCGCGAGCGTCTGCCGCGCTTCCTTGGGCAACTGCGAAGCGTTGACAGCAGGGAGCCCGGAAGGATTCACCGGTGCGCTGGCGGCGGCAGGAGGCGCCGGCGTCGTGGTTTCTGTGCCGTTGGGTGCCGTGGCCTGCTGGCCGCTCACCATCGCGACCACCAGCACGACGGCGGCAATCACCAGGGCTGCGAATGCAGCCAGTTTGCTGCGCTTCATGTGGAGGACTTCCTTTGATGCCGTTCGGCCGCTCAGGTGCGGTAGATGTTGATGGTGTTGGCTTGCAGGATATCCCGCTCGCCGGACGCCACCAGCGCACCCTTGCGGTGATCGTGCAACACGGAGGTGGTGAAACGGAGTTCGAACATGCGCTTGCCGATTCCGGTTTCGCTGAGGATCTCCGGGAGCACCATCTTGACGTCCTGGTTGCTCCCGTTCACCGCGATCAAACCGCGGACGGTGCTGGTCTCGTTCCCCATGAGGAGTTGAACGGAACGGACGTTGGGATCGTTCCACCGGGCAGGGGTCATCCGCTTGCCCTTATCGTCGAACCATTGCAGGCTGGCGTCGTTGGCTGTGGCGGGGAAGCTTTCAGGCTGCTGCCGAAGGAACCACCGCCGGAGCCGGACCAGTTCCCGGGTGGTTTGGAACATCGCGTTTGCCTCGTGGGTGCGGCTCCAGTCCAGCCAGGCAGTGGGGTTGTCCTGGCAGTACGCGTTGTTGTTGCCCTGCTGGGTACGGCCCAGTTCATCGCCGGCGGTGATCATGGGTACGCCGATGGAGAGCAGTAGCGTGGCCATGAGGTTGCGGATGGACAGGGCCCGGGCAGCGACGATCGACTCGTTCTCGCTGCGGCCCTCGAAGCCGTGGTTGTAGCTGCGGTTGTCGCCGTGCCCGTCGCGGTTTTGCTCGCCGTTGGCCTCGTTGTGCTTGCGGTCGTAGCTCACCAGGTCCGTCAGGGTGAAGCCATCGTGTGCGGTGACAAAGTTGACCGACGCCAGCCGTGACCTGCCGGACGGAGCAAAGAAGCCCGCGGAGCCGGCCATGATTTCGGCCAGCGCGGCAACGGAGCTTCCTAGACCGCCAGCTTCGATGGACGCGCGGTCGGACAACCAGAACTGCCGGACTCCGTCGCGGAAATGATCGTTCCAGTCGGACCAACCCTGCGGGAAACGGCCCGTCTGCCAGCCGCCATAGCCAACATCCCACGGCTCCGCGATCAGCTTCACGTCGGAGAGCACCGGGTCCTCGGCTATCGCCTGGAGGAACGGATGCTTGGGATCGAACTCGTTGCCTGCGTCGCGGCAAAGCGTGACGGCGAGGTCGAACCGGAAGCCGTCCACGTGGAATTCGTCCACCCAGTAGCGCAGGGAGTCCAAGGCCAGCTGCACCACTACGGGATCGCTGAAGTCCATGGTGTTTCCGCAACCTGTGGTGTCCAGGTAACGTCCGTGGGCATCGTGGCGGTAATAGCGCTTCTCCGCCAAACCACGGAAGCTGATGACCGGTCCGTCGGGTCCTGCCTCGGCGGTGTGGTTGTACACCACGTCCAGGATGACCTCGATGCCGGCGGCATGGAGCAACTTGACCATGCCCTTGAGCTCGTCCTGCACTGCGTGCGGGCCGGCGTTCCGGGCTGCCTCAGTGGCATAGTCGGCGTGCGGGGCAAAGAACGCAGCACTGTTGTAGCCCCAATAGTTGGTGAGGCCCAGGTCCTGCAGGTGTGCCTCGTCCAGATGGAAGTGGATGGGCAGCAACTGGACGGCGGTGATGCCAAGCTCGGTCAGGTGCTGGATCATCACCGGATGCGCCATGCCCGCGTAGGTTCCCCGGAGGTGTTCCGGAATCTCAGGGTGCAGCATGGTCTGGCCGCGGACGTGGGCCTCGTAGATCACCGACGTCCGCATCGGAGTGCGCGGGGCGGCGTCATCTCCCCAATCGAAATCAGTGGCCAAGTGGACGCTGGTCAGGAACTCACCCCGCTGGTCCACGGCGCGGCCATAGGGATCCAGCAGGAGCGACTGCTCGCCGTCGTCGTCGAAATCCAGCGACGGGACGGACAACGGCAGTCCACCCTCCGACGGCGCCGCGCGGAAACCGTACCGCGTTCCTGGAGGCATGCCGCTCACCAGGCCAAAGTGCACGCCGTCCTCGGTGTTGGGGAGAGTGTGCACGCGCCAGCCATCGCCGGGCGCCTGATAGGCAATCTCCACGCGCTCCAGGTCCGGCGCAAAGACCGCAACGTTGACGTGGGTGCCACCGGCCGCGCCGAAATCTCCGGGCTGCGGAGTGCTCAGTCCGAGGGGCGTGGGACGCGAGGCGTCCAGCGTGGCTGCTGTGTCCAAAATAGGCATAACCATTGCTTGCAAGTTTAGTTCCACGCCAAGTATGTGCCTCTTCGGGGGTCCATGTGACGACACACACGGTGTTTCCCTTGACCGGCTTGCCATACTGAAAACGAAAAGAACTGGAGGTTTCGAATGGTGCGTGTGGCACTTGCCCAAGTCATTACCGGACGGGATGTTGCCGACAACCTGCGGCTCCTCGAAGAGTACGCACGGCGCGCGAAGGACGGCGGCGCCGAACTGGTGGTTTTTCCCGAAGCCATGATGCGGGCGTTCGGGAACTCCCTGCTGGACATCGCCGAGCCGCTCGATGGTCCGTGGGCCAGCCGTATCCGCGAAATCGCTGCTGAACTCGGGTTGGTGATCGTGGCCGGCATGTTCACACCTGGCGCTGATTCGGAGTCTGGAAAGCCGCGCGTCCGGAACACCCTGTTGGCCACCGGCCCGGGCGTCGAAGCGAGCTACGACAAGATCCACCTTTTCGATGCGTTCGGCTTCGCGGAGTCGGACACCGTTGAGTCGGGTACGGACCCCGTGACGTTCGACGCCGGTGGCCTCACCTTTGGCTTGGCCACCTGCTATGACGTCCGTTTTCCGGCGCTGTTCACGGCCAACGCCCAACGCGGCGCCGTGGTGAACATCGTTTCTGCTTCCTGGGGATCGGGACCGGGCAAGGCCGAGCAGTGGCAACTCCTGGCCAGGGCACGGGCTGTGGACACCACAACGTTCGTCCTGGCCTGCGGCCAAGGCGACCCGGCCACCCAGGGAATCGAAACGAAAGGTTCCGCACCCACAGGCGTGGGGTACTCCGCCGTCGTGAGTCCATTCGGCCAGGTACTGGAAGCACTGGAGGGCGAGCCGGGCCTGCTCTTCGCGGACCTCGACCCCGCCGTGGTGGATGAGGCCCGGCAACAACTCCCGGTGCTGGCCAACCGCCGCGACTTTTAGCTCCCCTGCCCCGGACGCTCTCTCACCGAACCGCCCCCTGGGCCGGACCCTCTCTCACCGAACCGCCCCCTAGGCCGGACCCTCTCTCACCAGCCCCTCTGGGCCGGACCCTCTCTCACCGAACCGCCCCCTGGGCCGAACGCTCTCTCACCAGCCCCTGCGGCCGAAATAGAGGTGAGAGAGCGTTCGCCAAAAAGCACCCAACAGTGAGAGAGCGTTCGCCAGTAAGCATCCAAAGGTGAGAGAGGGATACGCGAAAGGCACCGCAAGGGCCACCGGAAGCGTGCGCCAAGGCGACGAAGTGGGCCCACGCCGTCAGGGTTCCCGGGCCGAGCTTGCGAGGCTAGGGGGCGGTGGGGAGCAGCACGCGGAGGATGGCGCTTGCGGCGCCTTACTGACGGATTACGAAGCGCGCTGGCGCGAGACTTCGTACAGCGAGATACCGACGGCCATGGATGCATTGAGCGACTCCATGGCGGAGTCGATCGGAATCGAGACGATCTGGTCGCAGTTTTCGCGGACAAGGCGGCTGAGGCCCTTGCCCTCGGAGCCAACCACGATGCACACCGGTTCGGTGGCAACCGTGAGGTCCGGCAGCGATACGTCGCCGTCGCCATCGAGGCCGAGCACGTAGATGCCCATGTTCTTGAACTGCTTGAGGGCGTTGTTCAGGTTGGAAGCACGTGCCACGGGAACGCGGACTGCGGCACCGGCACTGGTCTTCCACGCCGCGGCAGTGACGCCTACAGAACGCCGCTCCGGAACAATCACACCATGGCCGCTGAACGCTGAAACGGAGCGGATGATCGCACCGAGGTTACGGGGGTCGGTGATGCCGTCGAGCGCCACGAAGAGGGGGGCGTTGGCGATGTGCCCCTTCTTCCACTTGGTAATGGTTTCCTCGGCAAGTTCGTAGGCATCCCCGTACTCGTACGGCGGGATCTGCAGGACCAGGCCCTGGTGGACAGCGTCCTCGGTCATGCGGTCCAGCTCGGGTTTGCCGGCTTCGAGCAGCGGGATGCCGCGTTCGGCTGCGAGCTTGAGCGATTCCTTGACGCGGTCATCCATTTCGATGCGGATGGCCACGTGCAGCGCCTTCGCGGGAATGCCGGCGCGCAGGGCCTCGACCACGGAGTTGCGGCCCGTGACAAGTTCCTCGGTGGCACGTCCCTTGGGACCGGTGCTCCGGCGGGTGCCCGCAGCACGGTTGGTGGCACCGCGCTTGGCGGCTGAACGCTCGGCCAACTGCTTGTTTTTGTGGGCCTTGTGGTAGACGCGGTCCTCCGCCTTGGGCGTGGGACCCTTGCCTTCGAGCGCCTTGCGGCCGTGGCCACCGGTTCCGATGGTGGGGCCCTTCTTCTTCTTGACCGACCGGTTACCGTTGTTGGCCATGGGATTCCATCCTTGATGTTGTAATGAGTCTGGAATCAAGTCTACTGACCCAGTGCAATTCGGCGGACGTGCCCGGTTGTCAGTCGCGTTTCAGGCTCCAGGTGGCTCCGTCCGAACCATCTTCGACCACGATGCCTGCTGCCGCGAGGGTGTCGCGGATGGCATCCGACGCTGCCCAGTCCTTGGCAGCACGGGCTGCGGCGCGGGCTTCGAGTTGAGCCTCCACCAGCACGTCGAGGGCTGTATGTTCGCGGCCTTGCACTGCCTCGGGACGCTTGACGGCGTCCAGGCCAAGGACGCCGGTCATGGCATTCACGCTGTACAACGCGGCTTTGGCGGCCTCAAGGTCACCTGCCGCCAATGCGGTGTTGCCGGCCCGGACGGTTTCATGCAGCACTCCGAGTGCCTGCGGAACGTTCAGGTCGTCGTCCATGGCGGCAATAAAGGCGGCCGGCATGTGGGCCATCGGCGCTACGGCATACCCCTTCGGCCCGCCCATATCGTGCGTGACCTTGGCTGCTGCCTTGGTGATGAAACCGTCAATGCGTTCGACGGCGGCAGCGGCTTCCTGCAGCGAGGTGGGGCGGTAATCCAACACCGAGCGGTAGTGGGCTTGTCCCAGGTAGTAGCGGACGACGCGCGGTGAAGCGAGTTCCAGCATCTCGGCCGGGCTGACGGTATTCCCGATGGACTTGGACATCTTTTCGCCCTCGTAGGTGACCATGCCGTTGTGCATCCAGAAATTCGCGAACTCGTCCCCGGCGGCCTGTGACTGGGCCATCTCGTTCTCATGGTGCGGGAAACGGAGGTCCAGTCCCCCACCATGGATGTCGAAGCGGCTTCCGAGGTACTTGGTAACCATAGCGGAGCACTCGAGGTGCCACCCGGGCCGTCCGGCGCCCCACGGCGAATCCCACTTGGCGGTGGCGGGCTCGCCTTCCTTGTAGCCCTTCCACAGCGCGAAGTCACGGGGATCGCGCTTGCCCCGGGGGTCGGCGTCGGGAGCGCCTTGCATGTCGTCGATGTTCTGGCGGGTCAGCGAGCCGTATTTGCTCCACGAGCGCACGTCGAAATAGACGTCGCCGGAATCGTCCAACGCCGGGTACGCGTGCCCGCGGTCAATGAGGCGCTGGATCAGCGCGTGCATTTCCGGGATGTGCCCGGTGGCGCGGGGCTCGTAGGTGGGCCGCTGCACGCCGAGGGTTTCGTAGGCCTTCTCGAATTCCTGCTCGTAACGGTAGGCAAGGGCCCACCATTCCTCGTCCATTCGGGCGCTGGGTTCGGAGAACCAATCCGGCTCGAACGACTGCGCCGACTTCACCAGGATCTTGTCATCGATGTCCGTGACGTTGCGCACCACGGCGACACGGTGCCCCCGGAATTCCAGCCAACGCGTCAGCTGGTCGAAGGCGATCGCGGAACGGACGTGGCCCACGTGGGGCATGCCCTGGACTGTGGCCCCACAGTAGTACACGCTGGCCTTGCCGGGTTCGAGGGGAACGAAGTCGCGGACTTCGGCGGACGCGGTGTCATAAAAGCGCAGGGTCACCGCTCCAGATTAGCCGATGACGAACCATGAACCGCCTACTTGCAGTACTCCCCCACCTTGTTGAACTGCACCTTGAGCTGCTGTTGCTGTTCCTGGGTGGCTGCACCGAGCGAGGAAGCTGCCGCTTTGTCCATGATGGCGGCCATTTCCTTGATGGGGTTGGCCACCTCCGGCGCCAGCTTGTCAGCGATCTCGTGGTAATGCGCCGCCAACTGCTTCGATTGCTGCTGCTGGTTGCCATCCGGTTTGAAAGCATCGTTGTTCAGGAACTCGCAGCTGGCCTTGACGTCCATGGTGGGCGTGCCGCCGCACCCGCCCAGGAGGAGCGCCGCCGCCAGGGCGCCCGCTACGGCCGAAAGACGTACGACGGCGGTACGCGGCTTAGTCATTCGTCGGAGCTTTCGTTGGGGCCGGGACGGCATACACGAGGGCAGTGGCGACAGCCGAGATACCTTCGCCGCGGCCCGTGAAACCGAGCCCGTCGCTGGTAGTAGCCGTAACGCTGACAGGAGCACCCGCGGCATCACTCAGCACCCTTTGGGATTCCTCGCGGCGAGGGCCGAACTTGGGCCGGTTTGCGACGAACTGCACAGCCACGTTGCCGATTTCGAAGCCTGCTGCCCGGACAATCCTGGCAGCCTCCCCGAGGAGCGTCACACCGGAAGCGCCTTTGAACTCGGGGCGGTCCGTGCCGAAGTGCGTGCCGAGATCACCGATTCCGCAGGCAGAAAAGAGTGCGTCCGCCGCCGCGTGGGCCACGCAATCGCCGTCGGAATGGCCGGAAAGTCCTTGTTCGCCCTCCCAGAAGAGGCCACCGAGCCAGAGCGGTTGCGGATCATCGGCCGGCGCGAAGGCGTGCACATCGACACCGATGCCGGTACGCGGAAGAACGGGCGCCATGTCCGCCATCAGCCTTCCACCCAACGGATGCCCAAGGGTCCTTCCAACAGGCCTTCGGCAATGATGAGGTCCAGCGGCGTGGTGATCTTGAGTGACTGGCTGGCACCGCGGACTGCGTGGACCGGGATGCCCAGGAGTTCAACCAGCATCGCGTCGTCCGTCACGGCGGCGGACTGCTTGTCATCAAACAGTCCGGCGGCGTCGTGGGCACGCTGCAGCGTTGCCACCTCAAAGCCTTGGGGAGTCTGCACTGCCCTGAGCTGTTCGCGCGGCGCTGTTCCCGTCACGATTTCCGGAGCAATCTTCGAATCGGAATTGTCCGTGGGCGACACCGTCTTGATGGTGTCCACCACGGGCATGGCAGGAATGACGGCCTTGGCGCCGGAAGCCAGGGCGTCGGCCACCCGCTGGAACACCCGTTCCGGAGTGAGCGCACGCGCGGCGTCGTGGACCAGCACGGATTCGGTACCGTCCTCCAAAGCAGCCAATGCCGCCCGGACGGAATCCGCCCGGGTGGAACCGCCGTCGACGACTGTGACTTCGGGGCCACCGTCAACCAGTTCCACCGTGAATTCGGCAATCAGTTCGCGGAGTTCGGTGTCCCCCTTGGGCACGGCAATGCAGATCTGCCGGGCAACATCGGACGCCACCACGCCGCGCAAGGCATGCATCAGGATGGCTTCACCGCCCAAGGGCACCAAGGCCTTGGGCATGCCGTAGCCCAGGCGCTCTCCTGAACCTGCCGCAACAACAATGACGGCTGTGACCGAGCGCTTCGAAGGTTGAGTCATGATCACAAGGGTACTTCGTGGCAAAAAGAAACCCGGCGGCGCTTTCGCACCACCGGGCATCAATTCTTAGGAAGCCAAGACCTCGTCGAGAACGCTTGCTGCCTTCTCTTCGTCTGTCTTCTCAGCCAGGGCCAGTTCTGAAATCAGAATCTGCCGCGCCTTGGCCAGCATGCGCTTCTCACCTGCGGAAAGGCCGCGATCGTGATCACGACGCCAAAGATCGCGAACGACCTCTGCCACCTTGATGACATCGCCCGAAGCAAGCTTCTCCAGGTTTGCCTTGTAACGACGTGACCAGTTGGTGGGCTCTTCCGTGAACTCGGCGCGGAGAACGTCAAATACGTGCTCCAAACCGTCCTTGCCCACTACGTCCCGGACCCCAACAAGGTCAACGTTCTCTGCTGGAACTTCAATGGTCAGATCACCCTGAGCCACCTTGAGCTTGAGATACATCTTCTCTTCGCCCTTGATGGTGCGCATCTTGATTTCCTCAATTTTCGCTGCACCGTGGTGAGGGTAAACTACTGTCTCGCCGACCTCAAAAACCATGTGGACTTTCCCCTTTCCCGCAGACTAGTCTATCACGATTAAGGCATACGACTGGCATCGGACGGCCCCTGGACCCGCGCAAATAAAGGGAAAGAGGCCTCAGAGGGTCACAAACCACCCCTTGACGAAAACCCTGAAAGATGCATTAGTCAATCAAAGTGAGTGTCAGGTCCGGCCCGCCGCAGCTCGCCACAATGCCCTCCCGAATCCTCGTTTCGGGCTGTTTGCCGATAGGCTATGGCTGAAAACTTTCCAATGACTCTTGAGGAGTAGGTGTCGTGCGCTTTCCTGCGATGAACACTGTCCAGCGCGGCAAGCTGGCTATGGCGGCCGCTGCGATCGGCGTCGGCGTTCTGTCCGTAACCGGCTGCGGCTTCGTCAACGCCCAGCAGACGTCGCACCAGTACTCGGCATCGGACGGGGTCAGGGCCGACCTCGGCAAGCTGCAGCTCCGCAACATCCTGATCGTTGCCACCGGCGAGAACCAGCCGGGCCGCGTCATCGGCGCCGTCTTCAACCAGGGCACCTCCGACGCCACGCTCACCATCAGCGGCGCCAACGGCTCCCAGACCGAGATCCCGGTCAAGGCAGGTTCCGAAACCTACCTGAACGACCAGGCGGATGCCGCCATCCTCAGCTCCGCCGGTACCCAGCCCGGTGGCCTGACTCCGGTGACCATCCGCAGCGGTTCCGACTCCAGCACCGTCAACGTTCCTGTAGTCGACGGCACGCTTCCCGAGTACCAGAAGTACCTGCCCACCCCCAGCGGTTCGGCAAGCCCCAGCGGCTCGGCAACGTCCACAGCCACTCCGACTGCTACTTCCACCGAGTCCGCAGCAGCCGGCCACTAAGGTCCGCAGGCCACATAACAAAGGAAGGGTTCCGCTTCAGCGGAACCCTTCCTTTGTGCTATCGGGAGCTGTTACGGCTCGAACTTGTAGCCCAGGCCGCGGACCGTAACCAGGTACCGTGGCGCGGACGGGTCCGGCTCGATCTTGCTGCGCAGGCGCTTGACGTGCACATCCAGGGTCTTGGTGTCACCCACGTAGTCCGAACCCCACACGCGGTCGATCAGTTGCCCACGGGTCAGCACGCGGCCCGAGTTGCGCAGCAGCATTTCCAGGAGCTCGAACTCCTTGAGCGGCAGCGAAACCTGCTCGCCGTTGACGCTGACCACGTGGCGTTCAATGTCCATGCGGACCGGGCCGGCCTGGACGGTGGACGTGATCAGCTCTTCCGGCTCTCCCTGCCGGCGCAGCACTGCCCGCACGCGTGCCACGAGCTCGCGGGAAGAGTAGGGCTTGGTCACGTAGTCGTCCGCGCCGAGCTCCAGGCCCACCACCTTGTCGATCTCCGAATCCTTGGCGGTCAGCATGATCACCGGGACGCTGGAGCGCTGGCGCAGCTGGCGGCACACCTCGGTGCCCGGCGTCCCCGGGAGCTGGAGGTCCAGCAACACCAGGTCGGCACCGTTGCGGTCGAACTCCACCAGGGCGTCGCTGCCGTTATCCACCACTTCGACATCAAAACCCTCCTTGCCCAGAAGGTAGGATAGGGGGTCGCTGAAGGACTCCTCGTCCTCCACAATCAAAATTCGGCTCAAGCGCTGGCTCCTTGCTCTTGGGCGCCCGTGGCGCCCGCTTGTTGACGTGCGCGAGCTTGTTGGGTCGCGCTTTGGGGTTCGACGGCGGCGGGGTCGGCCACCGGTAGTCCGGGAGATGTGTCCGCAGTGGCAGCGGCAGGCGGCAGGGCGTCGTCGTCCTGGCCTTCCATCTCCGGCAAGCGGATGGTGAACGTGGAGCCCTGGCCCGGCTGGGACCAAACGGTCACTTCGCCGCCGTGGTTGGACACCACGTGCTTGACGATGCTCAAGCCCAAGCCGGTACCGCCCGTGTGCCTGGAGCGCGCAGCGTCCACCCGGTAGAAGCGTTCGAAAACGCGTTCCTGGTCCTCCGGGGTGAGGCCCTCACCCTGGTCGGTGACGGAAATGGCAACCACACCTTCCCGCGTCCGGACACCGACGCCCACGCGGGTGTTCTCCGGGGAATACCGGATGGCGTTATCGATCAGGTTGCGAAGCGCTGTCACCAGGAGGTCGCGGTCGCCGAAGACCAACGCCTCCGAGTGGCCGCCCACCACCATCTGGATGTTCTTGCTCTCGGCGGGCAGCTGGGAGCGGTCCACGGCCTCGGTGATCACGGCATTGATGTCCACGGCGTGGCCTTGCTGTGCCACGTTGGCGCCCTGCAGGCGGGACAGCTCAATGATGTCCTGCACCAGCGCCGCGAGGCGGCCCGATTCTTTGTGCATGCGCTTGGCAAAGCGACGCACGGCGTCTTCGTCATCCGGGGAGGCTTCCAAAGCCTCGGCCAGCAGCGAGATGGCGCCCACGGGGGTCTTCAGTTCGTGGGAGACGTTGGCCACGAAGTCGTTGCGGATCTCTTCGGTACGGGTGATTTCCGTGCGGTCATCGGCAAGCAGCACAATGTATTCCTGGCCGAGCATCGCCGCCCGCACCTGGACCACGATCGCGCCCTTGCCCAAGGGACCGCGCGGCAGTTCGTACTGGTCCTCCAGGATCACGCCATCACGGCGGACCTTCGCGGTCATGTCCAGGAGTTGTTTGTGGACCACCGTGTGCCCGCGCACCAGGCCGTACGCGTACGCCGCAGGACTGGCGCGGACCACGCCGTCGATCGCGTCCACCACCACGAAAGCACGGCCAACCACGGAGAGTACCTCGGCCGCCCCCTCGGGAAGCAGCGGTTCGGTGACATCCAGGTCAACAATCCTGCGCTGCCGTTCACTGATCCTGAATGCGAGCATGCCGAAGACGCCCAAAGACAGGCCAACCAAGCCTGCAATGACACCTATAAGCAACGGATCCACCTGTCCAGCTTATGCTGTGAAAACACGGCAAAGCATGGATCCTGCGCCAAACGCGGACGGTTCAACTAACGTTCACCTAAAGGTGCGCAACAGTTCATGGCCGGCTGTCAGTGTTACTTGTTGGACTAACCATGGTTTTGAAATCCGGCCGCCACCACGGGCACAGGATTTCCAAGGAAAGGACGCCTTAGTGCGCAAGGTTTTTCAGGCGGAACTCACCCAGGTGGGCGACGACCTCATCGAGATCTCCAAACTCGTTCACGAAGCAATCACCAAGGCCACCACTGCCTTTGAAGGGGCAGACATCGATCTCGCCCAGGACGTCATCGCGGCCGATGCCCGCATCGACTTCCTGCAGAACAGCCTGGACGAGCGCGCCATCGACATCCTGGCACTCCAGGGTCCTGTAGCCAGCGACCTCCGCATGATCGTCGGTTCGCTGCGCATGAGCGCTTCCCTGGAGCGCATGGGCGATCTCGCCCGCCACGTAGCGCAGCTGGCCCGCCTCCGCTACCCCGCCACCGTCATCCCGTCCCCGCTGACCCAGACCTTCAAGGCCATGGCCCAGCACGACATCGAGATTGTGGCCAAGGTCATCGAGCTCCTCGAAACCCGCGACCTGGAAGTTGCCCGGGACATCCTCAAGATCAACCTCGCCGTGGACGACCTCCACCTCAGCGTCTTCAAGGCCATCGCCGCACCGGACTGGAACGAATCCGCTTCCACCACGGTGGACGTTGCCCTGGCCAGCCGCTACTTCGAGCGCTTCGCCGATCACGGTGTTTCCGTGGCCCGCAAGGTCACCTACCTGGTGACGGGCGAATGGCAGCCCGAGGGCTTCTAGCCTTTACTGCTGGACGACGACGGCGGCCGGTCACCTGGGGTGACCGGCCGCCGTCGTCGTTTAATCGCTGCGGAGCCCTACTTCTTGCCCTGGTTGGCTACGGCGAGGATGGCCTCTGCCGCGGCTTCGGGGTCCAGGTAGGTGCCGCCGGGGTTGACCGGCTTGAAGTCCTCGTCCAGTTCGTACACCAGCGGGATGCCAGTGGGGATGTTGAGGGAGGCAATGGCGTCGTCGCTGATGCCGTCAAGGTGCTTGACCAAGGCACGCAGGGAGTTGCCGTGTGCGGTGACCAGGACGGTCTTGCCCGCCTTGAGGTCTTCCTTGATGTCAGATTCCCAGTACGGAAGCAGGCGGACCAGGACGTCCTTGAGGCACTCCGTACGAGGCAGTGCGTCGCCCAGCCCGGCGTAGCGGGGGTCGTGTGCCTGCGAGAATTCGCTGTCGTCCGAGAGGGGCGGCGGCGGGGTGTCGTAGCTGCGGCGCCATTCCATGAACTGCTCTTCGCCGAACTCGGCAAGGGTCTGGGCCTTGTCCTTGCCCTGCAGGGCGCCGTAGTGGCGCTCGTTGAGGCGCCAGTCGCGCTTGACCGGGATCCACCCGCGGTTGGCCTTGTCCAGGGCCATGTTGGCGGTATTGATGGCACGCTTCAGGAGCGAAGTGTAGAGGACGTCCGGGAGGATGTTGTTCTCAACCAGGAGCTCTCCACCGCGTACTGCTTCTCCGCGGCCTTGGTCGTTCAGGTCAACGTCCACCCAACCGGTGAACAGGTTCTTGGCGTTCCAGTCGCTGTGGCCGTGGCGCAGCAGAATGAGCTTGTAAGTCATGGTTTTTATCCTAGCCGAGCGCCCCTCTCCCCTGCCGGGCGTTACGAACAGCAACGGGCGCCCTCGGTCGCATCTGCCGCACCCACTCGCACCCCCGCACCCATTCGCGCCCAGCGCACCCACCCGCGCATCTGCCGCACCCACTCGCGCATCTGCCGCACCCATTCGCGCCACGCGCACCAGTGGTCCGGGGTGCGTGTGGCGGCAAAGGGTGCGGCACGTCAGGTCAGCGAAGCGCCGCAAAGGGTCCTAAAGGCGGCAAGGGTGCGGAGCAGGGCAGGCGATAAAGTGGGGGCCGTGGTGCAAAAGGCTGAACGGGTGGGCTCTCCCCGCAACAGGGGCGGAAAGCCGGTTGGCAATATCACCCGCGGAACCACGAATCCCAACCGCATGCGCCGCTTGGACAGGTGGCTTGCCGGGCCACAGGCGTGGCGCCTGCGCGCCGCCGTCGAGCCTTTGGTGGTGGACCTGGGCTACGGCGCCTCGCCGGCCACCGCCGTCGAGCTCTTTGAACGGCTGCAAGCCGTCCGTCCCGATGTAAGGGTCTGCGGGATCGAAATAGAGCCCGAACGCGTGCGGAACGCCAAGCCGTTGGAGCGGCCTGGGCTGAGTTTCCACGTGGGTGGCTTCGAGATTCCCGTGCCCGGCAAACCCGTCCTGGTGCGGGCCTTCAACGTGCTGCGCCAATACGAGGAAGCGGACGTGCCGGCAATCTGGGGACTGGTCCAGTCCCGGCTTGCTCCGGGCGGCCTGTTCATCGACGGCACCTGCGACGAAATCGGCCGCCGGGTGACCTGGGTAGCGCTGGATCAGGAACGTCCGCTGAGCCTGAGCCTGTCCGTGCGCTTCGGCAGTTTTGAGCTGCCGTCCGAGGTGGCCGAGCGGCTGCCCAAGGCCCTGATCCACCGCAACGTCCCGGGAGAGCAGGTGCACACATTCCTGCAGGCCATGGACCGCGCCTGGCTGGAGGCGGCGCCGTTGGCCTCGTTTGGCAACCGGCAGCGGTGGACCGCCATGTGCCGCTCACTGCTCGACGCCGGATGGCCGCTTCAGGATGGACCGTCGCGGTGGCGCTTGGGTGAAGTGACCGTGGCGTGGGAGGCCGTGGCGCCGCTCTAGTTTGGTGCGGCGCTGTTTACCAGGGGCCGTACGGGCCCACGTTGCGGTTGCCGCCACTGCCGGCCTCGCGGACTGCGGGGCGGACGTCGGCGAGATACACGGAGGCAGCCGTGACTGCCGCGATGCCGAAGAGGCCAAGGCCGCTGCCGCCGCTGAGCACGGTCAGGGCGCCGATGGCGAAGGCGACACCAGTCAGCGCGGTCCAGAACGTCTTGGTGCGCTTGGAGGCAGCCACGAACAGCGCCGGGCGGTGACGCAGGCAATCCACAAAGGCCCAGATTTCGAGGGCCAGGGCCACCAGTCCCAAGATGAAGTAGACCGCGTTGGTGACAATGGCGATCAAGAATTTTCCGTCCACGCCCTTTAGCCTAGCTGTCCAGCGACTTCAGCGCTTGCTCGAGGTCTGACCAAAGGTCCTCGACGTTCTCAATGCCCACGCTCAACCGGACCAGGTTCTCCGGGACGCTGAGCGGCTCGGCCGTGTGCCGGCGTCGGCGTTCAATCAGTGACTCGACGCCGCCCAAGGACGTAGCGGGGAGCCAGAGCTGCAGCCCGCGCACCAGCTGGTCGGCGGCTTCGGCGCCGCTGCGGGAGTCGTCGCCGGCAATCTGGATGCAGAGGATGGAACCAAAGCCCTTCATCTGCTCCGTGGCCCGCTGGTGGCCGGGATCCGTAGCGAGGCCCGGATACCGGATAGCTTCCACCCTCGGGTGGGTGCTGAGACGCTCCGCGAGGACAGCGGCGGACGCTTGCGAACGCTCGATGCGCAGGGCCAGCGTCCGCAGTCCACGGAGGGCCAACCACGCTTCGAACGGGCCCGCGATGCCGCCGTGGATGATCCGGTGATGGAGCAGCGCGGCCCGCAGCTCCGGATTGGAGGTCACCAAAGCGCCGAGGACCACGTCCGAGTGGCCGGCCAGGTACTTGGTCACCGAGTGGAGAACGACGTCGGAACCCAGGGCCAGCGGCTGCTGCACCAGAGGCGTTGAGAACGTATTGTCCGTGACGACAAGCGCGCCGGCAGCGTGCGCGGCTTCCGCCAGGGCACGGACATCGGCGATACCCAGCATGGGGTTGGTGGGGCTTTCGAGCCACAGCAGGTCTGCCTTCCGGCCTCCCTCGGGGCTGATGAGGGCTTTGACCGCCTCCGTGTCCGCGATGTCCACGGTGCGCAGTTCAATGAAGCCCTTGTCCGCGAGCTCGGAAGCCATCACCAGCGAGCCCGAGTAGCTGTGCGATGGCATCACCACCACGCCTCCGGCGGGCACCAGGGAAAGCACGGAACTCACGGCGGCCAGTCCGGAACCGTAGAGCAGCCCCGGAAGCCCGGCGCCTTCGAGCTTGGCCAAGGCCTCCTCGAAGGGGTCCCAGGTGGGGTTGGCGTAGCGCCCGTAGCCGCGGTCGCCGTCGCTCAACGGACCCGTTCCGAAGTATGTGGAGGACAAGACGATGGGCGGATTGACCGGCTCATCGTGCTTGCGTTCGGGACGGCCTGCAGCCACCACAAGGGTTTCCGGGGACAAAGCTGCCGCGTGCTCTTCGGAAAGGCTCATGGTTTCAGGGTAGTCGGGGGCACGGGTGTGGATGAAAGCCGTTACGTTTGCACCCGCTCGGTAGGCTAGGCAGGTGAGTATTCAGAGTCCTGGCCTGTTCATTGCCTTCGAAGGCGGGGACGGAGCGGGCAAGTCCACCCAGGCCGCACGGCTCTTCGACGCCCTTGAATCCCGGGGGCTGACCGTCCTGCGAACCCGCGAACCCGGCGGAACCCCCATCGGCGAAAAACTGCGCTCCCTTGTCCTTGAGCACGGCCACGGGACCATCGACGCCCGCACTGAGGCACTGATGTTCGCCGCTGCCCGCGCTGCCCACGCCAGCCAAGTGATCCGCCCCGCCCTGTCAGCGGGCACGGTGGTCATTACGGACCGCTACATCGACTCCTCTGTTGCCTACCAGGGCGCGGGCCGGGGCCTCGGCGCCGAGCAGGTCCGCTCCCTTAACGAGTGGGCCACCGAAAGCCTGCAGCCGGACCTGACGGTACTGCTCGACGTCGATCCTTCAGACGGGCGCCAGCGGCGCACTGCCGGCGAGGCCACAGAAGACCGGCTGGAGTCCGAGCCGGACGATTTCCATTCGGCCATCCGCCACGCGTTCCTGGACCTGGCCACCGCGTCGCCGTCCAGTTATCTTGTGTTGCCCGCATCCTTGGATATTGAGACGTTGGCTTCCCGGATCCTGGAACGTGTCGAGGCGTTGCTTGGTGGGCGGGTTCCCCAGTGAGCGTTTGGGACGACCTCCAGGGGCAGGCTCCGGTTGTTGCGCAGCTGAAACAGGCTGCGGAAGGCGAAGCGGGACTCACCCATGCCTGGCTCTTCACCGGTCCACCCGGCTCCGGTCGTTCCAACGCGGCCAAGGCCTTCGCCGCTGCGTTGAACTGCGAGCAGGACGACGTGGCCCTTCGCGGCTGCGGCGAATGCCCCGCCTGCCACACGATCCTTGGCGAAACCCATTCCGACGTGACGTTCGTGCGCACCGAGAAAGTCACCATCACCATTGACGAAGCCCGGGAACTCGTCTCCAAAGCGGGAGACAGGCCGTCCACGGGCCGGTGGCGGATCATCGTGGTGGAGGACGCGGACCGCATGGCCGAACGGACCACCAACGTCCTGCTCAAGGCCATCGAGGAACCCACGCCGCGGACCATCTGGATGCTGTGCGCGCCCTCCCCCGCGGACGTACTGGTCACCATCCGGTCCCGATGCCGTCCGGTCACCCTGCGCCTGCCGCCGGCTTCCGACGTCGCAGACCTTCTTGTTCGCCGCGATGGCATCGACCCGCAGTTGGCTGAACGGGCCGCCCGGGCAGCACAGAGCCACATTGGAATCGCACGCCGTTTGGCTCGCGACGCCGACGCCAGGGAACGCCGGCTGGAAACTGTCCGGAGCCCGCTGGGCCTGCGCGGCGTCACAGCGGCGGTGATGATGGCCGAGAAACTGGTCAAGATCGCAACGGACGAGGCCAACAGTTCCAATGACGAACGGGATGCTGCGGAGAAGGTTGCCCTGTTGGCCAGCCTTGGAGCCCCTGAATCCGGAACCCTCCCGCCGTCCATGCGCAGCCAGGTCAAGCAACTCGAGGACGACCAGAAGCGCCGTGCCAAGCGGTCCGTTACCGACTCGTTGGACAGGACGCTGACCGACCTGCTGTCCTTTTACAGGGACGTCTTGATCATCCAGCTCGGGAACGCAGTGGAGTTGGTCAACGTTGAACTCAGGGGCGATCTTGAAGAATACGCGCGCCAGTCCGCGCCGGAGACCACCCTTGCCCGGATGGACGCCATCAACAAAGCACGGGTCCGCATCACCACCACCAACGTGGCACCGCTCTTGGCAGTGGAGTCCATGGCGACGAGCCTGATCCAGCAATAGGAGAATCCATGAAGTCCGCACGCCGCCGCCGGGGGCTCGCAGCGCTCTGCCTCACGCTCGTTTCATTGCTGGTCCTCAGTGCGTGCTCGCTTCCGTTCATGCCCACTCCCACCGCCAAGCCATCCACGAGCACGGTTGATCCTTCCATCGCCGCGTCGGCTCCGAAGGGACTGGAAAAGTACTACTCGCAGGAAGTGGAGTGGAAGGGTTGTGAGAGCGGCTTCCAGTGTGCCACCGTCAAGGTCCCGCTCGACTACGGGAACCCTTCCGGCGGGGACATCGAACTCTCGGCGATCAAGCTCTCCAGCAGCGGAAACAAGAAGGGCACCATCCTGGTCAATCCCGGCGGACCCGGCGGTTCCGGCGTTGACTTCGTCCGGGACGGCGGAAAGACGCACTTCACGCAGAAACTGCGGTCAAACTACGACATGGTGGGCTTCGACCCCCGCGGCGTCAAGCGCTCGGCTCCCGTCACCTGCATGTCCTCGGACGCTGAGCGGGATGCCGCACGGGAAAAGGTCTTCAAGGAGAACACGGACGAGGGACTTGCAGCTGCCCTGGCCTTCAACAAGTCCGTGATCCAACAGTGCGTGCAGCAGACCGGCCCCGTGCTGGAACACATCGACACCGTCAGCGCCGCCAAGGACCTCGATGTCCTCCGCGCCGTGGTCAACGATGCCAAGCTCAACTACCTCGGCTACTCCTATGGAACGTTCCTCGGCTCCACGTACGCAGTCCTCTTCCCGGACAACGTCGGACGCCTGGTGCTGGACGGGGCCGTGGATCCGTCGCTCAGCAACGAAGACCTCACCTCAGGGCAAGCCGTAGCCTTCGAGAAGGCCATCCGTTCCTATGTTTCCGACTGCCTGAACCAAAAGGACTGCCCGCTCAGCGGAAACGTGGACAACGGTGTCCAGGAGATCCGCGACCTCATCCAGGCTGTGGACGACAATCCCCAGACAGCCAAGGACGGGCGACTCGTGACGGGCAACGAATTCGTCAACGGGCTCATCCTGCCGCTCTACGATGACCAAAGCTGGCCTGCCCTGACCCAGGCCCTGGCCAGCGCCTTCTCCGGCGACGTTTCCCAGATGCTGCGGATTGCCGATCTCGGCGCTGACCGGGAGCAGAACGGCACCTACAGCTCCAACTCGAACTTCGCCTTCACGGCCATCAACTGCCTGGACTATCCCATGGTCACCGACACCGCCGGGATGCGGGCCGAGGAAGTCCGCCTGAAGCAGGACTCCCCCACGTTCGGTGAATTCTTTGCCTACGGCGGCGTGAGCTGCAAGGACTGGCCGTACAAGGCCACGCGAACTCCCGGAGCGGTGGATTACACAGGCTCGGCGCCCATCGTCGTCATCGGCACCACCGGGGATCCCGCCACCCCGCTGGCATGGGCCCAGTCGCTCCGGAAACAGCTCGGGAACGCCTCCCTTATTACGTGGGAAGGCGAAGGGCACACCGCCTACGGCCGCTCCAACTCGTGCGTCAGCAACGCAGTTGACGATTACTTCATCGACGGGAAGCAGCCGCAGGACGGGCTGAAGTGCTAGCTTTGGACCGGCCCTAGAAGTGCCGGGCCTCGTGTTTCTCCAGCAGCAGTGGCAGCTGCTTGATGGAGTCAACCACTTCGGTGGCGCCGGCTGCCCGGAGGGTCGCTTCCGAGTGTGAACCGGTCAGCACGCCAGCCATAAGTGAGGCTCCGGAGCGGACCCCGGACAACATGTCCGAGCTCGTGTCTCCAATCACCGCCACTTCCCGGACGTCGTCCAGGTCCAGGGCGAGCACAGCGGTCAGGATCATGTCCGGGTAGGGACGGCCACGTCCGGCGTCGGCCGGGCACAGACTGAGGTCGGCCAAGCCCATCCAGCCCAGGGATTCCAGGACCATGTTCTGGGTGTGCCGGCCAAAGCCCGTGGCGAGGCATACATGCATTCCTGATTCGCGCATCCAATGGATGGCGTCCTCCGCCCCCGGAATGGCACGGACGCCGCCGTCGTCGATCAATTCGTCGTACACCAGCTCGAACGTCTTGTTGGCACTTTCGGCAACCACCGTGTCCTCGAAAAGGTGGCTGAAGACTGTTCGCTTGGAGAAGCCCATGGTGTCCCGCGCATAGCCGAGCATGCTCTCAAAGCGGGTGCTGCCGGGCTCCACTCCGTGTTCGGCCAACGCCCGGGACATGGCCCGCTCGGTCCGGCCGTCGTCCGTGATGGTGGTCCCCACCATGTCCATCACCGCGAGCCGCAACCTGTTGGGCGTGTGGTTGGTATCCCTGGTCAATGCGTCCCCAGTCATTGCGCGGCTCCCTCGGCGAGTATTGCGTGCCGGACGGCCCCGGCAACAGTTGATTCCCCAGCTTCCGGCGGCAGGGGAAAGGCGGCTTGAACCCGGCCCGACGCCCGGGTGAACATCCCCGCAACGGCCGCCACCGCCGTCGTTTTGACCCGGGCGCCGTGCCTCTATTACAGTTATGTCTTGCGTGATCGGCCGGGAAACCGGTAGAAAGACGCGGTGCTTCCTTAGCTCAGTCGGTAGAGCGTTTCACTCGTAATGAAAAGGTCATCAGTTCGATTCTGATAGGAAGCTCGGTTGGGAACCCCTGGAAATCTTCGGATCTCCGGGGGTTCTCTGTTTCCGCGTTAGGGGCATCCGCTCGTCAACGTCCGAAGCCCCCGGTGGGTTCCCGTTTCAGCCTGCGGCGCACAGATATCCGGACTTGGCCGGCCACCCCGTAGACTTGGCCCACTATGGATGACCCTCCTTCACATATGCCCAGGCCCCTCTGCCCCCTGACCGGATTGCCGGTCCACACGGGAGAGGGGCGCCCGAATGTATGAATGGATCATGCTCGGCATAGGCCTTGTCCTCACTGTCGGCACAGGATTCTTCGTCGCCTCAGAGTTTGCGCTGGTCAATCTGGACCGCACTGAACTCGAAGCCCGCCAAGCCCGCGGCGAAAAGCGGCTGGGGCCCACCATCAACGCCCTGAAAATCACGTCGACGCACCTCTCCGGTGCACAGCTCGGCATCACCCTCACCACCCTGCTCACCGGCTATACCTTTGAACCGGCCATCAGCAGCATGCTCCGCGGCCCGCTGCAATCGGCCGGGCTGCCCGAGGCCTTCATTCCCGGTGTCGGTGCGGTGGCAGGTATCTTCCTGGCCACCATCTTCTCCATGGTGATCGGAGAACTGGTTCCCAAGAACTTCGCCTTGGCCTTGCCGCTGGCCACGGCCAAGGTAGTAGTCCCGTTCCAAGCCCTCTTCACCACGGTGTTCAAACCGGCAATCCTGCTCTTCAACAACACAGCCAACCGCATCATCCGTTCCTTCGGCATTGAGCCCAAGGAGGAACTTTCGGGTGCCAGATCCGCGGAGGAGCTGACCTCCTTGGTGCGGCGCTCAGCGTTGGAAGGCGTCCTGGACCGCGACCATGCCGAGTTGCTGAACCGGACCCTGCGCTTTTCGGAGCATACGGCCGGAGACGTGATGACGCCCCGTATCCGCATGGTAGCCGTGGATTCCGATCACACGGCCGCGGAGATCGTGGAGCTGGCCTCGGCCACCGGGTTCTCGCGGTTCCCGGTGATCGGACGCGACCGTGACGACGTTCAGGGAGTCCTCCACGTCAAGCAGGCCTTCGCGGTGCCGCTGGAAGCACGTGGATCCGTTACCGCTACTTCCCTCATGACCGAGCCGTTGTACGTCCCGGAGTCCAAGGACGTGGATGCACTCCTGGTCCTCCTGCGCAAGCAAGGCCTGCAAGTGGCCATTGTCTCCGACGAACACGGCGGAACGGCGGGGATTGTCACCCTTGAGGACCTCGTGGAGGAAATCGTGGGCGAACTCGAGGACGAACACGACCGTGCCAGGGCCGGGGTGGTCCGCAGCGGCCGTTCGGTGACCTTCGACGCATCCCTGCGGCCGGACGAGTTGCTGGACCGGACCGGCATTGTGGTGCCCGAAGGCGAGGAGTACGACACTGTGGCCGGCTTCATGTCCGACCAACTGGACCGCGTTCCCGAGCTCGGTGACGAGGTGGCCATCGCCGATGGCGTGCTGCGTGTGGAACGGGTAGCCGGCCCCCAGCTGGGACGTATCCGCTTCACACCGGATCCCGATGCGGACACAACCAGCACCCACGACCAGATCATCGACAAGATTTCCGAGGAGCTTGGCCATGAGTGAGTATCTTCCCGGAATCATCTGGCTGGTGATCCTGCTGGTGGTGAACGGGTTCTTCGTTGGCGCCGAGTTTGCCGTGATCTCCGCCCGGCGTTCCCAGATCGAGCCCAAGGCCGAGGCCGGCAGCAAGGCCGCCAAGACCACACTGTGGGCCATGGAACACGCCACCCTGATGCTGGCGACGAGCCAGTTGGGCATCACGGTATGTTCGCTGGTGATCCTCAATGTGTCCGAACCGGCCATCCACCACCTGCTGGAAATTCCCTTGGGGCTCACGTCCTTGCCGGCCGAGGCAATCAGCATCATTGCTTTTGCCGTCGCGCTCCTGCTGGTGACCTTCCTGCACGTGGTGGTGGGCGAAATGGTCCCCAAGAACATTTCGTTCTCCGTGCCGACCCGTGCCGCCCTGATCCTGGCGCCTCCCCTGGTCTTGGTGGCCAAGGTGTTCAAGCCTGTGATCTGGACGCTGAACGGGATCGCTAACTCCATCCTTCGGCTGTTCCGCGTGGAACCCAAGGACGAGGCGACCAGCGCCTACACCTTGGACGAAGTGGCAACCATCGTGGAGCAATCCACGCGGGTAGGAACGCTCAACGATACCAGTGGAACACTGACTGCCGCCTTCGAGTTCACGGCAAAGACCGTGGCCGACGTGGAGGTTCCGATCGCCGAGATGGTGCTTCTACCGGCCACGTCATCGCCGGCGGACATCCAGCGGACTGTTGCTGAGCACGGCTACTCCCGGTACATCCTGACGGACACGGACAGGCAGCCTTCCGGCTACCTCCATCTCAAGGACGTCATGGACCTGACCACGCCGGAGAAGTTCAGCAGTCCGGTACCGGAAAAACGCATCCGTCGGCTGGCTTCCGTTTATGTCGGCAGCGAACTCGAAGATGCCCTGGCGTCCATGCGCAGGAGCGGAGCCCACGTTGCCCGCGTCTTCAATGCCGAAGGTGCCACCACCGGCATGCTGTTCCTCGAGGACATCATCGAAGAACTCGTGGGCGAGGTACAGGACGTGACAAGCGCCTGACAACGCATGGGTCACCGTGGCCGGACGCTTTGGGGGCGTTCGGCCGCGGTGACTTCCTGTATTCACGGTGCGTTAACTTCCCGGCGCTACGTTCTGGCCATGACTGCTCTTGGCTCCAACCTCCATGGCTTCTCGGTCCTGGACGATGACGACGATGATCCCGTGTTGCTCGGCCCCGACGGCGTGCTGGTGGATACCTGGCGCGAGGGCTACCCCTATGCGGCCCGACTGGACCGTGAAACGTACGAGTCGGAGAAGCGGCTGCTCCAGATCGAACTCCTCAAGCTGCAGAAGTGGGTCAAGTCCACGGGTCGCCGGGTTGTGATGGTTTTCGAGGGCCGGGACGCCGCAGGCAAGGGCGGCACCATCAAGCGTTTCACCGAGCACTTGAATCCCCGTGGTGCCCGGATAGTCGCCTTGGAGAAGCCCAGTGAGCGCGAACAGTCCCAGTGGTACTTCCAGCGCTATGTCTCGCACCTGCCTGCGGCCGGCGAGATGGTCATGTTCGACCGGTCCTGGTACAACCGGGCCGGCGTGGAGCGCGTGATGTCCTTCTGTACCGAGGAGCAATACGAGAACTTCCTCCACCAAGCACCCATTTTCGAGAAGCTGTTGGTGGACGACGGCATTGACGTGGTCAAGTTTTGGTTCTCTGTCTCCCGCACCGAGCAACTGACACGGTTCACCATCAGGCAGGTAGATCCAGTCCGGCAGTGGAAGCTCTCCCCCATGGACTTGGCGTCGCTGGACAAGTGGGGTTCGTACACTGCCGCGAAAGAAGCCATGTTCCTCGAAACGGACACGGACTGGGCGCCGTGGACGGTGGTGAAGAGCAATGACAAGAAGCGCGCACGCCTCGAAGCAATGCGTCACGTCCTCAACCGCTTCGATTACACCGGCAAGGACGTGGAACTGGTGGGCACACCCGATGCACTGATCGTGGGCCCCGCCTCGAGGATCTTCGAAGACGGCGAGACCCCGGGCAGCCACTAGCGGAAAACGCCCGACGGCGGGACTCAACTCCCGCTATGTGGGGGCTACGAGACCAGGGCACGATACCTTGCACGGCGGCCCTGCAGCCGCGCGGATCCCGAAGCGGCCAGCGCTTGGAGTTCGACGGCGATCACGTCACCGAGGCGTCGGCAGAACTCCACCGGCTCGGCAGCGGCATCGGGGCATTCTTCCACTACCACGTCCACCACTCCCCTGCCCGCGAGCGCAGCCGCCGTGATGCCCTGGCTTTCTGCGAGCGCCGGGGCCTGCGACGTGGTCCGGTGGACGATGGCCGACGCACCCTCGGGTGGCAAGGGGGCGAGCCACGCGTGTTGCGCGGCGATGGTCCGGTCGGCGGGCAGGAGGGCCAAGGCTCCCCCGCCGGTCCCTTGCCCGAGGAGCACGGACAAGGTGGGGGTGGACAGTCCGAGGAGGTCGTACAGGGACCGTGCAATCTCGGCGGCGAGCCCGCCTTCCTCTGCTTCCTTGGACATCGCCGCACCAGGAGTGTCGATGACAGTGACCAGGGGAAGCCCGAGTTCCGACGCCAGCCGCATCCCCCGCCGGGCGTCCCGCAACGAAGCTGGTCCCATGGACCTCCCGGAATCGTGCCCCACCACAACGCACGGTTTGGCCCCGAAGCTTGCGAGGGCCACCAGGATCCCGTTCTCCTTGGCACCGTCTCCGGCGCCCCGCAGGAGCACAACGTTTCCCGCTGCTTCCCGCAGTAAGGCCGCGGTAGAGGGCCGGAGCGGGTTTCGCGACCGTTGCACCGAGTCCCACGCTGCCGGCAGCGCCGCGGAGAGATGCGGCCTGGCGAGGTCCTGCGCGGCGGGATCGTTCGCCCCGGCCGCGCCAACGCCGGCAGCGGACGTCCCAGCAACAGCTCCCACACCGCCGGGTGCCAGCAACAGCTCCAGCACCCGCCCGAAGTAGTCGTGGAGCCCCTCGGGCGGAACCACCGCGTCCACGAGCCCGTGGTCGAACAGGTTCTCGGCGGTCTGGACCCCGTTGGGGAAGTCCTCGCCGTGCAGCGCTGAATAGACCCTGGGCCCCAGGAACCCCAGCAGGGCACCCGGCTCGGCAGCGGTGACGTGCCCCAAGGAACCCCACGATGCCATGACTCCCCCGGTGGTCGGGTGCCTCAGATAGACCAAGTAAGGAAGCCCGGCGTCCCGATGGGCCTGGACTGCAGCCACGATTTCCACCATGGCAAGGAACGCGCTGGTTCCTTCCTGCATACGGGTGCCACCGGAGGCGGGCATCGCCACGAGCGGCAGGTCGAGCTGGGTTGCGCGTTCGACGGCAGCAACGAGCCTTTGTGCCGCATCCCGCCCGATGGAGCCGGCCAGGAAAGCGAAGTCGGAGACGACGACGGCGACGCGGTGGTTCCGTATCCGGCCCTCGCCGGTGAGCACCGATTCGTCACTGCCGGACTTGTCGCGTGCGGCAACCAGGTCTGCGGCGTACGCAGAGTCAGAGCCAACCACCCCACGAGCCGGGGCGTCCCACGAAACGAAAGTACCGGCGTCGAGCGTTTCCTCAAGCAGTTCCCGCGCCCCGAGGCGGCGGCGTGTGGCCGTGGCGGTCATTCAGTCCTCCTCCCCTGTGGACAGCCACTCGCGAATGCTTGTGTCGTGCTCGTTGAGCAGCGGCGGTGCCGTGTGGGCACGGCGGGTGGATTCGGCTCCGGAGGCGTTGTCGAAGAAGCGCAGCGGCGGGCCGGGCAAAGTGACCGAGCCCAGGAGCGGGTGTTCCACGTCCACCAGCAACCCCTGGGATGCCACCTGGGGCCACTCATACACTTCCTTCAGGGACCGGACCTTGCCCGCGGGAATGCCGGCGTCGGCGAGCTTCGCGAGGAGCGGCTCGGCGTCGTACACCGCGAAGGCCGCTTCCACGACGTCGATGACCTTGGAGCGGTTCCGCACCCGGTCCGCATTACTGGCGAGGCCCTCAGCCGACGGATTAAGGCCAAAGGTGGACGTAAAAGCTCCCCAGAGCTTCTCGCTGCCGACACTGATCTGCACGCTCCCGTTGCGGCAGCGGAAGAGGCCGTACGGCGCGATCGAAGGGTGATGGTTGCCCTGCGCTTCGGGCGACTCCCCCGCCACGGTGACCTTGGTCCCCTGGAACGCGTGCACCCCGACGAGGGACGCCAGCAAGGAAGTCCGCACCACTTGTCCCTGCCCGGTCCGTTCGCGTTCAAGCAGGGCAGCGACCACCCCGTAGGCGCCGTACATGCCGGACAGGAGATCGGCGATCGGTACCCCGACGCGTTGGGGATCGTCGGGGCCGGAGCCGGTAAGCGACATGATCCCGGCTTCGCCCTGCAGGATCTGGTCGTAGCCGCTGCGGTGGGATTCGGGTCCGTCATGGCCGAAACCGGTGATGGACAGGATAACCAGCCGGGGGTTGATGGCGTGCATGGCATCCGTGCTGAAGCCGAGCCGTTCCAGGACTCCGGGACGGAAGTTTTCCACCACCACGTCGGCACGTTCCAGCAGCTGCCGGAGGACCTCACTGCCGTCATCGCTCTTGAGGTCCAGCGCGAGGGATTCCTTGTTGCGGTTGCAGGACAGGAAATAAGTGGCCTGCGGATCGTCCTCGGGCCCCACAAACGGCGGCCCCCACCCGCGGGTATCGTCTCCGGTGCCAGGGTTCTCGATCTTGATCACCCGGGCACCGAGGTCGCCCATCATCATGGCGGCGTGCGGGCCGGCGAGTGCGCGGCTGAGGTCCACCACAAGGCGGCCGGAGAGTGGACCGCCGGTGTCCCGGAGGACAGGTGTTGTTTCGGTGAGTACTGAAGTCATGCGATGTTTCCTCGAAGGTCAGTTGCCGAAGCAAGCTCAGTTGCCCAGGCGGGACAGGAGGACGGCGACGGCGGCCGAGACTCCGCCGGCCAGGGAGCCTTCCAGCTCGGGGGCGAAGTAGGGCGAATGGTTCACGGGTACCGGCACGGGGCCTTCAAAGGCGGACGCCGGGGTGCCGCCGAACATCCAGAACACGGACGGCACACCGATCGCGGTCCCCAGGTGGCCGAAGTCCTCGCTCCCCATCATCGGCGGGGTGACCTCCACTGACTCAGCCCCGAGCGCACCGCGCAGTGCCTCAAGGACGGAGGGAACGGCGTCGGGGTCGTTGTAGCACTGCGGGAAGCGGTACAGCTCCTCGATCTGCGGCGTGGGAGCGCCAGACGCGGCGGCTTCGGCCTCGATGATGCGGCGGACAGCGGCGAGGACCTGGCCACGGACGTCCTCGTCGAAGGTGCGGATGTTGAGCGTGAACTCCGCCGAAGCCGGGATGATGTTTTCCTTAAGTCCGGCGTGGAATGTCCCGACGGTTACGACGGCGGACTTCCGCGGGTCCAGCTCGCGGGACACGATGGTCTGCAGCCGCGTGACCATATGCGCCGCCATGACGATGGGATCGATCGAGTCCTGCGGCTGCGAACCGTGGGATTGCTGGCCGTGGACAGTAACCCTGAGCGAATCCGCCATGGCCGCGACCGGGCCGCTGGAGATGGACACCGTACCCACCGGGCGGGGCATGACGTGCTGCCCGAACACCACGTCCGGCCGCGGAGCTTTGTCCCACAGCCCGTCGTCGAGCATGGCCAGGGCGCCTGCCGCGGTCTCTTCACCGGGCTGGAAAATCAGTATCAGGGTCCCGGACCACGCATCCCTGTTTCCAACGAGGATTTCAGTGGCTCCCAGCAGGCTCGCCACGTGGGTGTCATGGCCGCAACCGTGCATCACGGGAACCTCTGCGCCGTCCAGCATGCCTTTGTCCGTGCTGGCGTACTCCAGCCCGGTGGCTTCCTCGATGGGCAGGCCGTCGGTATCGGCACGGAACGCGACCACCGGTCCTTCCCCGTTCCGCAGGACACCCACCACTCCGGTGCCGCCGCAGCGGAAATGCTCCACGCCCAAACGGTCGAGTTGTTCCTCGATGAGTTGCGCGGTGGCGTGCTCCTGCATGGAGAGCTCGGGATGGGCGTGGAGGCGGCGGTACAGGGCGTGGAGTTTGGTGGTCTGTTCGCTGTCGAGTTCCAGGGCGGTGGCGGTTTGCGTCATGGTGTTCTTCTTTCTGGTACGTTCAGTGGGTTTGCCGTACAGCTCGGGCTACTCGATGTGGATGGGCTTGGCGGCCGCCACCTGCTTTCCGCGGAAGAACCAGGCCAGCAGGATGGTGCCAAGCACGGCGATGGCGGTGGACACCATAGCGAGCGACGGCACCAGCGGCAGGACCACGAACACGACGACGGCGGAGACCAGGAGCGCGAAGACGGTGGTGCGGGGCTGCTTCATGGAAACGATGGCCTGCACGAGCACTGCGCCCAGGACAGTCGGCAGGACGTACAGCCGCGTGACCGTCAGCACCGACGGCGGAATGACGCTGATCAGCCAACTGCCCAGCAGTCCCACGAAGATCGCGAGCGACGTCAGGTGGACCACGGCGGCACCACAGATAGCCACGACGGCGGCAAGCTCGGCGCGCTTGCTGCCCGGCTTTGCGCCGATGTTGGTCTGCGCGATGAGGGCGGCAGGGAGGAGCTTGTTGGAGATATTGCCGATCATGAAGGCCTGGTACATGGCAGCCGGGCCCAGGATCGGGAAGTAGGTCAGCGGTTCGACGATCCAGATGATCCCGAAGGTTGCGGCCACAGCGGCGAAGGCGATCCAGAGTTGGGCGGGTCCAATGTCCAGTCCACTCGCGAACACGAGGTACAGCGGTCCGGCCACGGAGATCAGCAGTCCGGCGATCATGGTGATCTGGCCCCAGCGGGAGGTGGTCCGGTTGAACTCGGCCATGGCCGTGCCGGTGGTGGGGGTGATGGCGGCAGAAGTTGTGGAAGTCATGAGGGTGTTCCCTTCACTCAAAGGTGCTCAGTGCTTTGCGGGTTCAGGCGCCGGCGGCGAGGAACGCCGCACCCAGGCCGATGACGATGGAGAAGCCGAGGCCCCATTCCCGCAGCCAGCTCTTGCCGAGCTTCTTGGCGAGCAGCAGGCAAAGGCCCATGACCGCGGCGGAGACGAGGAAGGACAGAACGTGGATCCCGGACTTGGGAAGCTCGGTGAGGCCGAGGCAGGAGAACGCGCCGATCAGCGCCGCGGCGGGAACAATCGCCATCGCTGCCGGGTTCACGGAGCGGATCTTGGCGTCGCCCTTGCGGAGCACCGGAGTGAGGATGAGGGTTGCGAGCATCCACATGGCCCCGCCGATGCTCATGGCGAAGAAGGCCACGGCGAAGACGCTTTGGGTGTAGCTGGCATCACCGAGCTTGGCTCCCATGGAACCGGCGGCGATTCCGGCAGCAGAAACGTCGTAGGCAGCTGAACCGATCAGGCCGATCCGGGACAAGACTGCCGGGGCTCCGAACAGGCCAAGCAGCGCAATGGCCACGAGCGAGACTGCCAAGGAGGGTCCGATCGCGGAGACGGCCCCGGAGCGGAAGGACGTTTTGATGTCCTGTGCACTCATCTCCACCGAGGGAGCTGCACGACGTGCCGCCTTCATGAAGATGACGGACTGGATGATGATGACGCCGAAGACACCGGCCACGCAGATCCACAGGACGGGGTTGTTGGCGATGGCAAGGATGTCCGTTGATGTGTTGGATGCGAGCGGTTGAAGTGCCAGGGGTTGGTGCATGGAAACCTCCGGTTGCGGGCCCCGCGCATTCACATCCGAACCACGTTGTAGCGGCTGTTTCCTGCTGAGGGGGCAAATCCAGGCCCACCGACCAGATCGGCCAGCGGGTTAGGAACACCTTCCGCTATGAGCCGGATCACACACAATAGCTGACGGAATCAGCCATCTAATTGGCTGATACGGTCAAACGAGACCCTTGCAACACGCGGGGCTTCCATTGGCTCAGTGTGACTCGGCACACTTTCAGGCAGCGACCATCCAGCAAAGGAGCACCATGCCCGAGACCATTGGCGAGCTGTCCGCCGTCGAACTCACCGCCGCAATCCGCACGAAGAAAATCTCCGCCCGCGAGGCCTTGGCCGCTCATCTTGGCCGGATCGAGGAGGTCAATCCGGTGATCAACGCCGTGGTGACCCTGGACCCCGAAGGCGCGCAGACGCTGGCGCACCACGCCGACCAGCTGACAGCTGCCGGGGTCGAACTGCCGCCACTGCACGGCCTGCCCATGACGCACAAGGACACCAACAACACTGCCGGGATGCGCACCACCCAAGGCTCCCTCGCCTTGCGTGACTATGTGCCCGACGCCGACGACCTCATCATTGCCCGGCTCAAGGCAGCCGGCGTGGTGAGTACAGGCAAGTCAAACGTCCCGGAATTCGGCGCGGGCTCGCACACCTTCAACGACCTCTTCGGGACCACCACCAATCCGTACGCGCCCACCCTGAGCGCCGGCGGCAGCAGCGGCGGGGTTGCCGCCGTCGTCGCTTCACGCGTCCAAAGCATCGGTGACGGCAGCGACATGGGCGGCTCGCTCCGCATCCCGGCGTCTTTTTGCAACGTGGTGGGTTTCAGGCCGTCGACGGCGGTGATCCCCATGCCGTCCGACGTCAACGCCTACGCATGGCTGGGACGGACGGGGCCGATGGCACGGACCGTGGAGGACATTGCGTTGTTCATGTCCGTCACTGCCGGACCCGACCGGCGTGTCCCCCACCCGGCAGGGCTGGATCCGGAAGTGTTCCGCGCATCGCTGGAAACGGACATGCGCGGTGTGCGGATCGGCTGGTCGCGGGACTTTGGCATTGGCGTGCCGGTGGAACCCGAAATCCTGGAGCACCTGGAACGGCAGCTCAGGGTTTTCGAGGAACTGGGGGCGATCGTGGAGGAAGCCACACCGGACTTCAGCGAAGCAGACTTGGTGTTCGGGAACACGCGGGCCATGGACTTTGCCGCAGGGCTGGGGCCGCTCTTGGAAAGGGCCGGGGACGTGATCAAGCCCGAGGTGCACTGGAACGTGAACAAGGGACTCGCCCTGACCGCCCGGGACCTGATCGAAACCGCAGCTGCACGCACACGGCTTGAAGCAGGAGTTCAGTCATTCTTCAGCCGCTATGACCTCTTCGCGAGTCCCTGCGCCCAAGTCCTGCCGTTCGATGCGACGCTGCGGTACCCGGGCTCTGTTGCCGGAATACCGTCGGAAACGTATCTGGACTGGATGCGTTCGGCGTGCGTGCTTTCCGCAACCGGCCTTCCGGTGCTGAGCGTGCCTGCAGGCTTCAGCTCGACAGGTTTGGCCATTGGCCTCCAGCTGGCCGGCAACCACTACACGGACATGCAGTTGCTGCGCTGGGGCCGGGCCTTCGAACAGCAGACGGGGTACGCCGCCGTCGCGCCCGTTATCGCTACTGACGTGCCGGCCCTTACGACGGTGCCCGCATAAAGCGGCCACCCCGCTTCTGGGCGTCGAGCAGGATGGAGACATCTACGCCGGATGCGTACTGTGCCCACTCCGAAGCAGTGATGAACCGGTAAAGGGCGGACATATCCCCCACGGTGACATCGGCGATTACCTGGTAGTCGCCTGCTATGGCCGCGGCGTAGCGGACCATGGGGAGTTCGGCGAGGCTCTTGCCCAGTTGCTCAACGTGCTGTGGCGCGGCCCGGATCCAGAGCAAGGCTTCAACGGCGAGGCCGAAAGCTGCCGGTTCGATCACCACCCGCAAGTGGACCTGGTTGTTGGCCAGAAGCCATTCGCTGCGTCGGCGGGCGGTCGCTTCCGAGACGCCCACCCGACGGCCCAGCGCCTCGAAGCTCATCCGGCCATCGGCGCACAAGGCTTCCACGATCTCGTTGTCCTGGCGGCTCAGTTCCTTCTGGGCTTCCAGGATGCCCGAGTCCACGGTGAGGTGTGACCGCAGTGCCTCGGCCCGGTCCGCGCTGAGGATTTCCGGCCGCCACCCCCGGATGGTGCGGAAGTATCGCAGGACCGGGTAGCTGGTTGAATCCCTGAGGCCGATGGTGGACGGAAGTTCGTCCGAGAGCACGTCGGCCATGTGCCCGGGGTCCGTCATGATCTCGGCCACGCAATCACCGGTGCCCGTTGTGGTGTAGACGAACGTGATGTCTTTTCGCTGGGCCAGGGCTTTCGCAGCCGTCCGCACCGTCCCAGGGATGCACCGCATCTCGAAGAGCACCGCTGCCGGCTTCGGCCGCACGCCCACCACCGCAACCGCTCCCGACTCCAGGAGTTGGGAGCCCCGGCGCGCAACTGTTCGCTCGGCTTCCCCCAACACCGCAGCCATCTTGCGCCACGGGCATCGCGGGTCGATCTGGAGGGCGGCCACGATCTGCCGCTCCAATGCGTCAAACAACACCGTGGGCGCTCCATTCGGTTCGTTGGAGCCTCGGTTTCTGTCACGGGCCCACAGACAGAATATAAGGGCGCCACCCAGCCGGAGCCCACCCAGCCGGGGCGACAGGCAAGTCCTGGCACCCCGGCCCTGCCGCGCAGGTCGTCCCATGGCAGGGGAAAGTCAAAATGGTCCCCCGGTCCGCCTTCCCCGTATTGATGTCAAGTGCCCGGGGTTGACGCAGCAGCTTAGTGGAGGCGCGAGTCCAGCAACCCGGCCGCGAGTGCCGGAGCCAGGCCGGGCGCCAGCGGGAGCCGTGGAACAACGAGGCAGTGCCACAAGTGGTAGACATCTGCCTTGCCCGACCACACGGTCGAGGCCACGTTGCCTTGCTCGTCCAGTTCCTGCTTCCAAGAGCCATGCTCGTAGTCGATGAACCAGTCGCGGGCGTGGTCCCAGATCCGCTCGTACCAGTCCGCGTAGCTCTCGTCTCCGGTGGCCATGTACAGCGCGGCAGCACCGCCGATCGCCTCCACCGGCACCCACCGGATGCGGGACGTGACAACGGGCTTGCCCTCCCAGTCCACGGAGTACACGAACCCGGGATGGCCGTCCGGCTCCCAGGCATCGCGGATGGCGGCGTCGAACAGGCCCCGGGCGTCCTCCGTCAGCCAGGACGGGACCTCCAGGCCCCGGGCCTCGAGGCCGGCGCGGAGGTGCAAGAGCAAGCGCGCCCATTCGACCCAGTGGCCAGGCGTTCCGCCGTAAGCCCGGAACTGGCTTGCGCGGTCGTCTGTGTTGTACTCCGGAATCGGATTCCATTCCGGGTCGAAGTGCTCGAAGACGCGGTAGTTGTTGTTGCGCGCGAACTGATGAATGAGCACTTCGGCGATGTGCAGGGCACGTTCGATCCAGCGGTTCTCGCCCGTCACGTCGGCAACAATGAGGTAAGCCTCCACGGAGTGCATGCTGGCGTTTCCACCGCGGTAGGCCTCGGTTTCCGTGAAGTCGCGGTTCCAGGAGTCGAAGCACATGTTGGCTTCGTGGTCCCAGAACTTGGAGTCGGCTATGTGCAAGGCTTCCTCGAGCAGCTCCTGCGCGCCTGGCCGGCGGGCCGCGACCGCGCTGGCTGCCGCCAGGAGCACGAAGGAATGCTGGTACCCGGACTTTGCGTCGTTCACGGGCCCGTTCCCGTCCACTTCGGCGTACCAACCGCCATGCTCACTGTCCCGGAAGACTCCGTTGAGCGCGGCAATGCCGTGGTCCACCAGGGCTGCCGCACCTGGCCGTCCCATCAAGGTTGCAACTGCGAAACTGTGGACCATGCGGGCAGTGATCCACAGGTGGGTCGGCTTGCCCGCGTCCACCTTGCCGTAGTTGTCGAGCCAACCGAATCCTGTGGCAACCTTTGAACCGGCTGCAAAGTTAATGAGCCGATCCGTTTCTGCTTCGAGCCAACGTGCGTGAGCGGCGCTGTTCAGCCACGTCATGTGCATCTCCTCAGTGATTTTGGGGCCGCCAAAAGGGGCCTGTTGTTGACTTCACTCCCGATGATCGAATTCCACCAAGGTTTAGTCTGATTTCTGACACTGAAGGTCAGTGGATAACTGACGGTCAGTGGGTAACAGGAGCCTTTGGCTCCAGCAGTCAGGGCCGCTGCGGTGCGGTCAGGCCGCCACGATCAGTTTCACGTCGGCCGCTTTCAGCGCGGCCTCAATTTCCTGTGGCGGCGGCGCGTCCGTCACCAAGACGTCGACCGCATCAAATACGGCCAGTTTGGCCAGTGCATACCGCAGCATTTTCTGGTGCGTGGCCACCACCACCACCTGCTCGGCCGATGCCATGAGCGCAAGCTTCGTGGCCCGTTCAACATCACGTTCAATGTAGAACGCTTCATCATGGATCCCGCTGACGCCGATGAAGGCGGTCTTGGCACGCAGGCCTTGGGCGGCACTGACGGTCATGGGACCGTTGAACGCCTGGCTGTCCAGCAGCAGTTCGCCACCCAGGCAAATGGTCCGCGCGGACGTCAGTTGCAGGCACCGCTGTATGGCCGGTGCCGAATGGGTGATGATCGTGCCCATGAAGGACGCCGGCAGTTCCTGTGCGATCTGGTAGGTGGTGGTTCCTGCGTCAAGGATGATTGCGTCACGTTCGGCCACCATGTCCACGCAGGCCTTGGCAACACGCTGCTTGGCGTCGGCATCCTCGCGGGCCCGCGCCGCGAAGTCAGCGTTTTGTCCGTGTCCTTCGACCGCGCTTACCCCGCCGTGCACCACCTTGACCAGTCCCAGCTTGGACAGCGCCCGGGTGTCGCGGCGGACTGTCATGTCCGAGACGTCGAACGTCCCGGCCAAATCCGCCGTGGAAAGGAATCCCCGTCGGCCGAGCTCGTCCAGAATGGTGCGCTGACGCGGCGTCAGCGGCGCCTCTTCCCGTGCGATGCTCATGGCCTCCCCTTTCCTCTCATGTCCTTGGACGTTCCAGGGTGTCGCAAAGTGTTGCAATTCCAACACAATCCTACTTACTTCCGGGCGCCAACCATCGGTGCCTGGAGTTCAATGGCGCGTCCTTCCACAATGGACCGCTCGGCTGCAAGGCCCATCCTGACGGATTGAAGGCCGTCCGCCACCGTCACATCCACCGGCCCCTCACCCAGTATGGCCTTCCGGTAGCCGAGGTGCTCGTAGTAGGTGGAACCGTGGTGCGCCCCTGCGGCAAGGACTGCCTCGTCCACCGGAACGTCGTGCTTTTCCGGACCCAGCGGCGAGCGCGGACTGAACTCGACGGTGGCTTCAGTTTCGTCGCCTTCGATCCAGTGGTTGGCGGCCACAGGGATGAGAGTCTCGATTTTGGCTGCGTCGCCCACAATCGAGATTCGCTCCTGGAACTTGGACCCCTCGGCAAACATGGACAGTTCCAGCATGGCCCGGCTTCCGCCCTTGAAATCGACGATCACGTAGGCGTTGTCCACCATGTCGGAGATTCGCCCGTCATAGACCTCGTCGAGGTGGTTCACGTCGTGCCCGCCGCTGGCGTAGACGCGGGTGGGTTCGTCCTGCAGGATCAGGCGCATGAGGTCGAAGAAGTGGCAGCACTTTTCCACCAAGGTGCCGCCGGTGCGCTCGGCGAACCGGTTCCAAGCGTCCACCTTGTGCAGGAACGGGAAGCGGTGTTCGACGATCGAGAGCATGTGGATGGTGCCGAGCTTGCCACCGTGTGCGGCCTGGATGATCTCCTGCACGGGCGGCATGTAGCGGTACTCCATGGCAACCCACACCGGGGCCGGGTACGAGGCGGCCAGCACTTCCAGCTCGTCAGCCTGCTCCGCACTGGTGCACACCGGCTTCTCCACCAGGACCGGCAGGTTGGTGCCGCTGGCGAAGATGTCCTTCAGGATTCCCAAGTGCGTGTCGTTCGGACTCGCGATCACAAGGGCATCCACCAGCCCCGATGCCAGCAGGTCCTGGTGCGAGGAGAACGTCTTCACGTCGTAGCCAATTTCGCGTGACGTCTCTTCGAGGGAGGAGGGCGTGGGATCGGAGACCGCGGTGATGCGGCTTCCTGGGATCAAAGCAAGGTTTCGCACATGTTCGCGGGCCATGTGGCCGGCGCCGATGAGTCCGTAGCGAATGGTCTGGGCTGTTTCCTCAGAGGGCAATGCCATGAGCTGCTCCGTTTCTCTGCGTTGAGTGGGGGATCGACGTTGCATCCCAAACATCATTATACAGAATGTGTTGTTTTTCACACATAGCGTGTGTATATTTTTTCAAACCAGCCCAACTACAACGAGGTGGATCGTGCCCCAACCGTCATCCGGAACCCTGCTCTTCGTCGGGTGTGCCACTTTGGACTCCATCGCACTGGTGCAGGAATACCCCGCTGCCGACAGCCGCACTGTGGCCACAGATTTTGCGACGGCGGGCGGCGGCCCGGCCGCGACAGCGGCAGTCGCGGCAGCCCGTGCCGGCGCAAAGGCGGCCTTTGCCGGCGTCGTAGGTGAAGACGAGGAAGGCGACCGGATCATCAGCGGCCTCGAAGCTGAGGGCGTGGACACCTCAGCCGTCATCCGTGACCCCAAGGTCCAGACGGGCGCCAGCGTGATCGTGGTCAGCCGATCCACCGAAAGCCGGGCAATCGTGACCCGGCCCGTACCTCCGGTCGAGTTCCCGGCGGGCAGTCGCTTCCACGAGTTGGCGCGAAGTGCCGCTTGGGTCCATGTGGACCACTTGGGCTGGAACGCCATCGCTGATCTGGAGGGCCTGCGGATCAGCGTGGATGCGGGAAACCCCATCCCTGCCTTCAGGCCGGATGGCGTGGCGCTGTATGTGCCCACGATCGAACGCCTGCGGGCCGAGTTCGGTGACCACCTGTCCCCGGAGGCCCTGGTGCAAAAAGCCGTCGACGGCGGTGCGTCCGCCGTCGTGGCGACGGCAGGGTCCGCGGGAGCCTGGGGACTGGAACGGGACGGCGTTCCTTTCCACGTACCGGCAACACCCGCGGAGATCGTCTCCACGCTCGGTGCCGGCGATGTCTACCACGGCGCCATCCTCGCTGCCGTCGCGGCCGGACTCCCGCTGGCAGAAGCAGCAGCCTTCGCCGGCCGCACGGCCACGGCGTCCTGCGCGGGCCTGGACGGTCGCTCCATGATTCCCCGCCAGGCCATCACCCCCGTTTTGACCAGCAATCCCACTGTCTAGCTGAAAGAAGCAGCCCATGAGCACCACCGATCTTTCCCCTCTCCAGCGCCCGTCCGGTGCATTCGCCATGCTGGCAGTGGACCAGCGCGAAGCCATGCGAAACATGTTCGCGGAGCACACTGACCAGCCTGTCACCGACAAGGACCTCCGCGACTTCAAGCTTGCGGCGGCCCGGATCCTCACACCGTATGCGTCCGGCGTCCTCATTGATCGCCAGTTCGCGCTGGACCAAGCCATCGAAGCCAACGTGGTTGACCCCAGCTGCGGACTCATCGCCTCAGCCGACCACTTTGAGTCAGCCCACGGCGAATTGGTAGGGGAAGTGACCATCGACAAACTGGTGGATCCCGCAAAGTACGCCGCGCTGGGCGCGAAGGCCCTCAAGCTCCTGGTGCTCTACCGCCCGGATGAACCCGCCGAAGGCCGCGTGGCAATGGTCCGCGAGTTCGTAGAGAGCTGCAAGTCCGCCGGGCTCATCAGCATCATCGAACCCGTCTCCCGTAAGCCCCTGGCTGGTGGCGATTTCGACTGGAACGCCGGCATCCTTGCCGCGGCCAAGGAACTCGGCAGCCTGGGCGCCGACCTTTACAAGGCAGAGGTTCCGTACAAGGGCCAAGCCCCCGAGGCCGAGGTTCGCGCAGCATGCGCCGAACTGACCAAGGCCATCGACGGCCCCTGGGTGGTCCTTTCCTCCGGCGTCCCCGAGGACGTCTTCCCTGACGCCGTCCGGTGGGCATGCATGGAAGGGGCCAGCGGGTTCCTGTCCGGTCGGGCCGTTTGGGCGTCCTGCATCGGCTCCACTGACGTCGTGGAATCCCTGTCCACCGATGCCGTCCGTCGGCTGCAGCGGCTCTGCGCCGTCGTCGACGAGGTGGTTTCCGCACAACGGACCACCGCCTGATCCGTCCCGGAGGCCGCTGGGGCGGCCCATGATCCAAACAACCAGGCACAGCAAACACTCAATGAGGAGAATATTGTGAGTCAGATTTCACGCAGGCAGGCCATGGCCGTTTTCGGTGCCCTGGGTCTCGGTGCGACCGCCGCGGCATGCGCAGGACCTGGCGGTTCCACGGCCCCGGGTGGAGCCTCCGGTCCGGTTGCTCCGTCCACCGGTGACATCACCGGCAAGGTGTCCTTCGCCCACTGGCGTGGCGAAGACAAAGCAGTGTTCGACGAGCTCATCAAGCGCTTCGTGGCGAAGAACAGCGGGGCGGAGGTCACCCAGGATATTTCAACGTCCAACGACTACAACGCCCAGGGTTTGCAGAAGGTCCGGGGCGCGGCCATCGGTGACGCGTTTGCGACGTTCCGCGGCGCACAGTTCAAGAATTTCGGTGAGGCCGGAATCTACACCGAGCTGAAGAACAGCAAGGCGGTGGGGAATTACCAGAAAGGCCTCCTCACGGCCGGGCAGTCCGGAGACAGCCAACTGGGCCTGCCGTACCAAGTGGTCTTCCCCATGCCGATGGCCAACGTGGACCTCTTCGACAAAGCCGGGGCTGAGCTTGCTCCCAAGGACTGGGACGCTTTCCTGGCCATGTGCGAGAAGCTGGCGTCCTCCGGCGTCACGCCCATCTCGTGGCCAGGCGGCGATGTAGGCAACGGTGGCCAGTTGTTCAACTGCATGATCGCCAACAACGCCCCTGTGGACGACATGTGCTCCCAGATCGAACAGGGCAAGCTCAAGTGCACTGACGACTGGTTCATCGCCATGCTGAACCAGTACAAGGACCTGGTACCGTTCCTGCAGTCCAACGCCACAGGCACCGCGGTGGAACCGGCACAGAACCTGTTCTCCCAGGGCAAGGCCGCCATGCTGGCGACGGGGTCCTACCACCTCGCCGCCGTCCGAAATCTGGGCGCAAAGTTCCCCATCGAGCTCGTTTTCCCGAATACGTCCAAGGACGGCAACGCCAAGTATGAGGGTGCCTACAACGCCACGTTCATCCTCGGCGTCAATTCGGCCAGCAAGCACCAGGCCGCCGCGGCAGCCTGGATCGATTTCCTGTCCGAACCCGAAAACGCCGGGTACTACGCCAACCAGACGGCCCAGCACGTGTCCGTCAAGGACGTCGAGTACACGAACGCTGATCTCAAACGCTTGAGCCCGTGGCTGGACAAGAAGACGGCGCTGGCCGCCCGCTTCCAGTTCCTGAACCTGGACGTCCGCAACGCCGTGGAAGCCAGCGCGACGGCGGTCATCTCCGGTACCAGCCCTGAACAGGCGGCCGAAGCCGCCCAGAAGATTGTGGACGAACGGTTATGAGCACCCACACCGGAATGGCTGCCAAGCGCAAGGCACCGGACAGCAGCACGGAAGCTGCCACGAAGAAGCGCCGGTCACCTACCCGTGTGAATCCTGCGCTGTACCTGTTCCCGCTCCCCGCCGTCGCGGTCATCGCGTTCTTCCTGGTGATGCCCACCCTTCAGGCGTTCCAGTATGCCGTCACCGACTGGAACGGCTTCTCGGCAGCGTTCAACTACGTGGGCGTGGACAACTTCATCCGGGCATTTACCAAGGACTCGTTGTTCACCAACGCGCTGACCAACAACCTGAAGTTCGTGTTGCTGGTAGTCATCGCCCAAACTGCCTTCTCGCTCCTGCTCGGCCTGCTCCTCACCAAGAACTCACGAGGCAGCATCCTCCTCCGCGCCTTGTTCTTCTTCCCCACCATCCTGTCCTCTGTCTCCGTGGCCTTCATCTGGAAGTTCATCTACGATCCCAACTTCGGCCTGGCCAACTCGGTCCTCGGTGCCGTGGGCCTGGAAGGCCTGCAGGGGTCCTACCTCGGCGACAACAACCAGGCGCTGTACTGGGTAGCCGTCACCCAGGTGTGGTTCCACGCCGGACAAATGATGGTGGTCTACATTGCAGGGCTGCAGTCCATCCCGCGTGAACTCTATGAGGCAGCGGAAATGGACGGCGCCAACAAATGGCAGCAGTTCAAGTCCATCACGTGGCCCTTCGTCGCCCCGGCAACGTCCATTGTGGTGGCCTACACCACCGTGCAGTCGTTCAAGGCTTTCGACCTGATCCTGGGCATCGCGGGCAATCCGCCCAAGAGCTCCCTGGACATCCTCTCCACCCGCATCTACAGCACCTTCGCCAACTCGGAGTTCGGCTACGCCGCCGCCCAGTCGATCATCTTCATGGCCATGATCGCCTTGGTCACCTGGCTGCAGCGCCGGTTGCTCCGGCTGACCCCGAAGGGGGAGTAACAGCATGCTCGCATCAATCAGCCGCCGCGCCATCCTGGGCATCTACGCGCTCATCATCATCATTCCGCTGACCGTTGTAGGTTTCGGCAGTTTCAAATCCACGCAGGAACTGTTCGAAGGTCCGTTCAGCCTGCCGCAGTCCCTCTCCCCCGACAACTATGCCGAGGTGATCGGTGGCCAAGACCTGGGTTCCTCCTTCTGGAACAGCGTCATCGTCACCGCCATCTCCGTACCAGTCACGCTCTTTATTGCCAGCCTGGCCGGTTACGCCGTCTCACGGCTCAAGGGTTTTGTGTCCTGGGCGATCTTTGGTTTCCTGGTCCTGGGTATGGCCATTCCCGCCCAGGCCAACATGGTCCCGCTCTACGTACTTTTCGGACGGCTCGGACTGTTGGACAACCTCACGGGACTGATCGTGGCCAACGTGGTCTCGACACTGCCCATCGCCGTGTTCATCCTGGGCGGCTTCATGCGGACGCTGCCCAAGGAACTCTACGAAGCCTCCTCCATCGACGGAACGGGCCCGTGGAAAACCTACGCGTCGATCGCGCTGCCGCTGTCCGCACCATCGATCGCGGCCGCCGCAATCTTCCTGTTCGTCATCCACTGGAACGAACTGCTCTACCCCCTCCTGTTCATCCAGTCCCCCGGAAACCGCACCCTGCCCTTGGCGTTGCTGAGCTTCCAAGGCGAATTCCAGACCAACTACCCGCTGCTGTTCGCAGGAGTCATCCTGGCTTCCCTGCCGGTGGTGGTGGCCTACATCTTCCTGCAGCGCTACTTCGTGGCGGGCATCACCGCCGGCGCCAGCAAGGGATGAGCACAGCACTTACCGAAAGGCACTACCTATGAACCTGAAATCGGCACAGCACCTGATCAACGGGACCTGGCACTCAGCCGCAACGTCCAAAGACGTCAAGGATCCTGGAAACGGAAGCACTGTGGGCGAGGTGACGTGGGGAGGTGCGGAGGACGCGACCAGGGCCGCCGATGCCGCGGCCGAAGCATTCAGCAGTTGGTCCCGGACCACGGCACGGACACGGGCCGACCTGCTCCACAACGCCGCCGGCCTGTTGGCTGATCGCCGCGACGAACTGGCACATACCCTGGCTTTGGAAGCCGGGAAACGACTGCCCGAAGCCCAGGGCGAAGTGGACTTCTCCGTGGAATACCTCAGGTGGTTCGCCGAGGAAGCACGCCGAACCACTGGCACCGTCAGCCCGCCGGAGCTCCGGGGCCGCCACCACCTCAGCGGCCGCAGGCCAATCGGCGTCGCCCTGAGCCTCACGCCGTGGAACTTCCCGGTGTCCATCCAAGCGCGGAAACTCGCGGCCATGCTCGCTGCCGGCTGTACCGTGGTGGGCCGGGTCTCCGAGAAGGCACCCCTTGCAGCTACCGGACTGTTCGAGATCCTGCACGACGCGGGGTTCCCCGCCGGCGTCGTCAATCTTGTCCATGGACCATCCCGGGAAGTGACCGGGGCCCTGCTCAAGCACCCCGCCGTTCGGGCGGTCAGCTTCACAGGATCCACCGGCGTCGGACGGCAGATCATGGCCTCCGCTTCCGAACGGGTGGTGCGGCCGCTGCTCGAGCTGGGCGGCAACGCGCCGTTTATCGTCTTTGAAGACGCCGACCTCGATGCCGCCGTCGAGGGCGCAGTGCTTGGCAGGCTCCGCAACACCGGCCAATCCTGCGTGGCCGCCAACCGCTTCCTTGTCCAGGACAGCGTCGCGGACGAATTCGCCCGGAAACTGGCCGCACGGTTTGATGCCATGAGCATCGGGCACGGAGTTCCCGACGGCGACACACCGGTACCGGACCTTGGTCCAGTGATCGACGCCGAACGGGTGGCAGCTGTCCAGGCCCTGGTGGATGATGCCCTCAACCGCGGCGCCCAACGGGTCACCACGCGCACCGAGGTTCCTGGCGAAGGATCCTTCATGGCACCGACGCTCCTCGTGGACGTTCCCGACGACGCGCTTCTGGTGAGCGAAGAAGTCTTTGGCCCGGCTGCCGGCGTCGTGACTTTCGCTTCGGAAGAGGAAGCGATCCGCAAGGCGAACGCAACCGAAATGGGCCTTGCAGCCTACGTCTGGACCAACAGCCCCAAGCGCGGCTGGGACATTCCCGAGCAGCTGGAAGCCGGCATTGTCGGTGTCAACGATCCCCTTCCGTCGGTGGCCTTCGCGCCCATGGGCGGGGCCAAGCAGTCCGGCCTCGGCCGGGAAGGATCCAGCCTGGGCCTCGAGGAATTCGAGGAGGTCCAGTACGTTGCCTGGAAAGCCTAGATGCTGACCACCGGGCTGGTGCTGGGCGCCGTCGTGATGGGCGCCGGGATGCAGCGGGTGACCGGGATGGGATTCGCTTTGGTAGCGGCACCCTTCCTGGTCCTGCTGCTCGGTCCAGTGGAGGGCGTAGTGCTGGTCAACGTCTGCGGAGCCGTGACAGCCGGTGCCATCATCTTCCGCGTCGTGCGGGACATCGACTGGAAGCGGTATCTGGCACTGGCCGCATCCGCCCTCCTGGGGATTGTCCCCGCGGCCATCCTCATCCGGTTCATGCCGCCGCCGGTCCTGGAGATCTCGATCGGGGTCATCCTCGCCGTCGGCCTGACAGTCCTGCTGTTCATGAAATCCGCTGTCCTGCCCAAGCGTCGCCGGTACCTCTTCACCGCAGGAGGGCTCAGCGGTTTCATGAACACCGCGGCCGGGGTGGGAGGACCGGCCGTCAGCATGTACTCCATCGCAACCCGGTGGCAGCACAAGTCGTTCGCGGCCACCATGCAGCCCTACTTCTTCACCATCGGCTCCTTGTCGCTCATGTCCAAGGCAGTCACGGCTCCGGAATCGTTTCCCGTCCTGCCGGCAACCATGTGGGTGGCGGTCGCCGTCGCCTGTTTGGTCGGACTCGTCCTGGGCGACCTCGCCTCCAAGCGCGTCTCGGCGAGGGCCGCACAGATCCTGCTGATCGTGCTGGCCTACCTCGGCGCGGCTGCCACCATTGTCCGCGGCGTCCTCGACGCCGTCGGCTGAACCCCATAACCCCCTAAGAAAAGGACCACCATGTTTGACGTCTCCCCCAAGGAAAGCACCCTGCGGGTTTCCACCTCCAACGGCGAACCCGTCTCCCTCACGGTTGACCCAAGCGGGCTCCGTCTTGAGATCGACACCAACTGCCGGTGCAGCGAAGCCCCTGAGCGGCGCGCCGGCTCGTACACGGATACCGACTTCGGCGCTCGCTGAATCAAGGACGATCATGGATCTTTCTTCGTCCTTCAAGGCCTACGACGTCCGGGGCATCGTCGGTGTGTCACTGACCGACCAAGTTGCAGAAGCCATCGGTGCCGCCTTCGTGGATGTCCTGGGCCTTGCCGGGAGGACCGTGTTCTGCGGCGGTGACATGCGCCCGTCAACTCCGGGGTTCGTCTCTGCTTTTTCGCGCGGTGCCTCCAGTAGAGGCGCCGATGTTCGCGATCTCGGCCTCATTTCGACCGATGAGCTCTATTTCGCGTGCGGATCCCTCAATGCGGCCGGTGCCATCTTTACGGCCAGCCACAACCCGGCACAGTACAACGGGATCAAAATGGCCAAGGCCGGAGCCGTCCCTGTTTCCTCCGATTCCGGGCTGTTCGACATCCGGGACCTCGCCCAGCGCTACCTCGCCCAAGGAATTCCGGCGGCCGGCTCACCGGGTACCGTGGCCGCGCTGGACGTGCTTGGCGACTACGCACGCAAGCTGCGCTCCCTCGTTGACCTGACCGGCGTTCGTCCCCTCAAGGTTGTTGTGGACGCCGGAAACGGCATGGCTGGGATGACCGTTCCTGCGGTACTGGGCGGCCAGCACCTGGAGGCCCTGCCGCTGACGATTGTTCCCCTTTACTTCCAGTTGGACGGCACCTTCCCGAACCATCCCGCCAACCCGTTGGAACCGGAGAACCTCCGCGACCTGCAGGCGGCCGTCGTCGCGCACGGCGCCGACCTTGGGTTGGCGTTCGACGGCGATGCGGACCGCTGCTTCGTCGTCGACGAGATGGGACAACCGGTCACACCATCCGCCATCACCTCCCTGATCGCGGTACGTGAGATCGCCAGGGCGCAGGCGGCCGGGGAGGCAGAGCCGGCCGTGATCCACAACCTGATTACGTCCACGTCGGTTCCGGAGTTCATCCAGGCCGCCGGTGGCCGTTCCGTCCGAACACGGGTTGGCCGCTCGTTCATCAAGGCCCGCATGGCCGAAGAGAACGCTGTGTTCGGTGGCGAACATTCCGCCCACTACTACTTCCGCGACTTCTACAACGCGGATACCGGCATGCTCGCCGCAATGCACGTCCTTGCCGCCCTCGGCGGGCAGCCCGGACCTCTCTCCAGCTTGGCGCAAAAGTACGAACCGTACTCCTCAAGCGGCGAGATCAACTCGGCCGTGGCGGACACGGCCACGTCCATCGCGGACATTCAAGGCTCCTACGAGGGCATGGACGATGTTCTCCTGAATGATTTGGACGGCCTGACCGTGACCGCGGAATCAGGAGACTGGTGGTTCAACGTCCGTGCGTCCAACACCGAAGAACTGCTGCGGCTCAACGTCGAGGGCAAGGACGCCCAGACCATGGGGCGTGTGCGTGACGCTGTGCTGGAGATGATCCGGCGTTAGGGCTGCGCCAGGCGTCAGCCCAGCGGGTTCAGCGTCTTCGAGAAGATGACGGCACCGTTGGCGTTCCGCAGGCTCACATTGAAGGTGTTGTCGGAACCCAGTTCGACGTGCCCGAAGTACTGGTTCTCTCCATCGCGGGGAGACTCGCCCGGGAAACGCCCGGCCTTGGCGAACACCACCTCCGGCCCGAACGTCCCGTCCATGCCGTTCGGGCCGAAGGAACCCGCGTTGATCGGACCGGCCACGAACTCCCAGAACGGATCGAAGTCCGTGAAGGACGCGCGTTCGGGAGAGTAGTGGTGTGCCGCGCAATAGTGCACGTCCGCGGTCAGCCACACCGTGTTCTTGATGCCGTACTTCTTGAACGCGCTCAGCACGCCGGCGATCTCCAACTCGCGGCCCAGCGGCGCCCCGTTGTCCCGGTTGGACAGGCTCTCCTGGTTCACCGCGCCGTCCGGAACCACGATTCCGAGGGGAAGGTCGGCGGCGATCACCTTCCAGGTCGCCTTCGACTGCCGGACCTCCTTGATCAGCCAGTCCACCTGTTCCCGGCCCAGGATGTTGGTGGCGTAAGGCTCCTTGCCGTCCGTGTTCGGCGACTTGAACGTCCGCATATCCAGGCAGAAGATGTCCAACTGCGGGCCGCGCGAAATCTTCCGGTAGATGCGCGCGGGTTGGTACTGGCCGGCGTCGTACGTTCCCGGACGCCACAGTGCAGCGGAGTCCGCGATCGGCATGTTCTCCTGCCACGCCTGCCGGCCGCGGGCGGCGAGGACGTTTACGTCGCGTTCGGTGTAGCGGGCGTCGTCCAGGATCTGGCCGGGGTACCAGTTGTTGTGGGTTTCGTGGTCGTCCCACTGGGCGATGACAGTTACGTCGGCGAACAGGGCGCGCATGTTGGCGTCCAGGGAGTTGTAGCGGTGGCGCCCGCGGTATTCCTTCAGAGTCTCGGCCACTTTGGCAACGTCCTCCGTGACGATGTTCCGCCACACCTGGCCGTCCTTTTCAGTGACGGTTTCGGCGATGGGGCCGTCGGCGTAGATGGTGTCGCCCGAGTGGATGAAGAGGTCCGGGCGGGTCTGGTGCATGGCCTGGTAGCCGCGCATTCCGCCGATGTCCGGGTTGATGCCCCAGCCCTGCCCGGCGGTATCGCCGGTCCAGACGAAGGACTGCGAGTACGACGCCGGCCTGCCGCCAGCGCGCGCGTCTTGCGAGCCGCCGTCGTTGGCTTTGTTCGTTCCCGGCGCCGTGCGGAAGGTGCCCTGAACAGCCTCCCCGAGGCCGTTCTCGTCTTCGAAGTTCAACTCCAGCGTGAAGCGGGTACCCGCAGGAAGTCCCTTGGCATGGATCTTCGCGGTGAAGTCGCTGGCTTCGCTTGCCAGGGGGCCACGGATGGTTCGGCTGAAACCGTAGCGGCCGCGGAGAATGTCACCTGCGTCGTCGATGGCCCGGAGGGTGGCGGTGAGCCGGCCCGGTCCGGAGGCGCGGGACCACAGGACGGCGGAATCGGTGGTGACATCGCCGGTAGCGATCCCCGTAGGGAGGGTGAGGCGCTTGCGGACCAGGGGGATGGCGTTCGGGGCGGCGTTCGCGGGGCTTCCTGCCGTGGCGAGGCCGGCGAGGGTGAGGCCGGCGAGGGAAGTCTTGACGAGGGAGCGGCGTGAAAGGTCAGTCATGCCGTCCACCCTTTCGAGCCGTTGTGAACAGCGGGTGAGGGTGGGGTGAAGGTTTCGTTGGGCGGTTGCTCGACGCATCCTGTGGTGGGTGGGATTCTGGAGAAATGAATGCAGCCATCCGTGTCACCCCTGTCCGTGTCGGCGAACTTATGGCCGAAGGCGAACCGATGCCGATCTACGTCCATGTCATCGACCACCCCGAAGGGCGCATCCTGGTGGACACCGGCCTGACTGAACTTCATCCGGCAATCGCCGATATGGATCCCCGCCTGAACCCGTTGAACGAGCAGGATTTCGACATCCAGGGCATCGACATGGTGGTCAACACACACCTTCATTTCGACCACTGCGGCGGCAACCATCTCTTCGCCGGCAAACCCATCTACGTCCAGCGGCAGGAACTCGACGACGCCCGCACCAAGGAGGACTACACCATCCCTCACTGGGTGGACGCACCCGGGGTTGATTACGTGACGGTGGATGGCGAGTTCGAGCTGCTTCCCGGGGTGCGCCTCCTTCCCGCGCCAGGGCACACCGCGGGTTCGCAGATTGTGGTCGTAGACGGCGACAACGGGCCGACCATCATCGCCGGTGACACTGCCGTGTGGTTCGGAGAACTGGATGATCCGGGCACGGGGGGACAACGGCTGGTGTTGTCGTTGAACCCGGACAAGGTGTGGCTCACGCACACCGACGAGCCGTGGAGACCCGCGGCCACGGGCTGAACACGTCGCCTGCGCTGGTGCTGCCGCGTCGTCGACCGGCCGGCTTCCGGAGTGCTGCGGACACTGTGGACTTCGGGCATGATGCAGCCTAAGATCAAAACCAAGTTTGACTAGGTTTTCATCCACGCGCTGCCGTGCAGCCACTTCGACGGAGACACCGCAGCATGACAGACCAACTGACCCGCAGCCCCTCGGCGTTGCGGGTGGTGCTCGCCACCCCCTTGTATCGCGGCGCAACGCTGGCACTGTTCTTCTCCGGACTCGGCTTCTCCGCCGCAGCTCCGCACATTGCCCGCTTCCTGGTGGAGGACTTGGGCAGCTCATTGACGGTCGCGGGACTCTACTATCTGACGAACCTCACCGCTTTAGGGGCGGGGTACCTTGTTGGACGGCGTTCTGATCACACGGGCCGCAGACTCGGCCCGTTCCGGCTCTGCGCAGTGGCCGGTTTCCTGGGGTGGCTGGGGATCGCGTTCTCAACCGAGCTCTGGATGCCGTTTGCCATCAGCGCCCTTGTCCTCGGCTTCGCCGGTGCCGCCACCTCCCAACTGTTCGCAGCGATTCATGATGAACTCCAGGCCAATCCTTCGCCGGCAGGTGATGGCGTGATCTCCTACGTCCGGATGTCGCTCACCCTGGGTTGGGTGATTGGCCCGGTAGCAGGCTCTTTCCTGGGCGCCCAACTCGGCCTGCGTGCCATGCTGATGGCTACGGCGGTCTGCACCCTGGCACAGTTGCTTCCTCTGGGAACTCTTCGGGACCGGGCCCGGAACACCGCAACAGGGATCGCCCCGACGCCGAACACCCAAGTATCACTCAAGACCATGTGGCCATTGCTGGCCTTCACGGGCCTCTACATCCTGGTGTACGCCGGAGAACCCATCAAGTACGCCTACCTTCCCATCTACATGAATGACCACCAGTATCCGCCGACACTCGGCGGCATCATCATCGGCATCCAACCGCTCGTGGAACTGATCCTGATGCCAGTGGCGGCGGTCCTTGCCCGCCGGACCGGAATGCTCAACCTCATGGTCCTCGGGGCGCTGTTCGGCGTCGGAGCGAACGTGCTCTTCGCGCTCAGCGGCTCACCCGTCGGGCTGCTGATCGCGCAGGTCCTCATGGGCGGCGTCTGGGGCATCTTCGCAGGCCTCGGAATCATCGTGGCCCAACGCCTGCTCCCCCAGGCAGTAGCCACCGCTTCGGCGATCTTCATCAGCGCGCCCGCGGTCAGCTCCGCACTGGGAGGACTTGTGGGCGGCCTGGGAGTTGGCGTCGTGGGTTTGCCCTTGGTCTTTCTGGCCCCCGGCGCCCTGGCGCTCACGGCTGCAGGTGGACTGTATGCGCTCCAGTTGCGGTTAGGCCGCCGGATCTAGGCCGAACCTGGCGAACGACGCCGGCCTGCCGCCCGCGCGCCCGACTCCAGTGCCGCCGTCGTCGGCTTCTGCTCAAAACGACTGCTCGATCAGCGTCAGCTGGGTGCCGTCAGGATCCACCAGGTAGCCTGCCCGGAGGCCCCAGGACTGCATCCTCACGGGGCGCAGCCTGGGCATGCCGGTGGTCATCACGGGTACGCCGGAACGCTGTATGGCTTCGTAGAGCCCATCGACGTCGGCAACCCGAACGGAGCACATGAAGTTGCTGGTGAACGGGTCAAGGTCCGGGGCGGGAAAGAACTCCAACTGCAGGCCGCCCCGCGTCAGGATCAGCCAGCCCTCATCGCGGAAAACCCGCTCGAAGCCGAAGCCACTGTAAAAGGCTTCGGTCACGTCGAAGTCCGCGGACGGAAGGTTCGGTACGGCACGGTCAGGCAGGAGTGTCGGGACCATGGACCTATCTTGGCACGAGGGTCACCGCTTGCGAGCCGGTGTCGCTGAGAGCAGGCCTGCTGTCGCTGCGCTGGTTGAGGACAGGTCATTGGCCGTTTCGATGACCAGATCCTGCATGGCCTGGGCTGCACGCGTGAGCGGTACGTCGTTTCGGTGCGCCAGGCTGATGGAGCGCGTGAAGCGCGGGGCCGTAAGCCGCACCGAGTGCAAACCTGGCCTGTCCACCATCACCATGGCCGGAACCACGGCCACACCCAGTCCGCGTTCCACGCAGCGCAGTACGGCGTCCATTTCGGCGCCCTCAAGGACGATCCTGGGAGTGAGGCCCGCCGCGCGGAAGGCCTGTGTGGTGGTTGCCCGCAGTTCATAGTTTTCCTGGAAAGTGATCTGCGGCAGTTCAGCCAATTCGGTGAGCGTCAGGGTTTCAACGCCCTCCAGGAGATCGCGCCTGGCCGAGGAGATGACCACGAGTTCCTCACTCAGGATCGGAAGCATTCCCAGGCTGGGCGAGGGGGTTGGCGCGTCCTCCGATTTGGTGACGAGGGCAAGGTCCAGCGCACCATTGGCCAGTTCCTCCAGTAAACCCAGCGAACCGCCCTCTGACAGGTGCAACTCGATGCCCGGATAGGCGGAATGGAAAGAGGTCAGGACTTCGGCAACGAGGCTGATGCACAATGTCGGGGTAGCGCCGATGCGCACCCTCCCGCGCCTGAGTCCGGCCAACTCCTGCATTTCAAATCGAACGGTGTCGGCATCTGCCAGCATCCGGGTCGCCAACGGCAGGAGTGCTTCCCCCGCTGCGGTCAACGTGACGTTGCCCCTGACGCGATGGAAAAGGGCCGCTCCGAGGTCGGACTCAAGGGTGGAGATTTGCCGACTCAACGATGGCTGGGCCAGATGCAGATACCCGGCGGCCCGGGTGAAGTGCCCCATCTGGTGTACGGTCACGAAGCTCCGGAGCTGTTCAAGATTCACCTTCATAGCCTATATGCATCAAGTTGAGCCAAACAATGCATTGGACTGATCATAGAATCGGTTTTTAGCATGAATTTATGAACACTTCCCCCACAGAAAAGCAGATCTCCACTACTGTCCTCGTCATCGGGACGGGCGGATCAGGCCTCCGCGCGTCCATAGAGCTGGCCGAAATGGGAGTCGGCGTGCTCGCCGTCGGCAAACGCCAGCGCACGGACGCCCACACCTCCCTTGCCGCCGGCGGCATCAACGCAGCGCTCGGCACCATGGATGAAGACGACAGCTGGCAGCAACACGCAGCAGACACCATCAAGGAAAGCTACTACCTCGCCAACCCCCACACGGTAGAGATCGTTGCCCGCGGAGCCGCTCAAGGCATCCAAGACCTGGAACGCTACGGAATGGCGTTCGCCCGCGAGGACGACGGCCGCATTTCCCAACGCTTCTTCGGCGCCCACACCTTCCGGCGCACGGCCTTCGCCGGCGACTACACCGGGCTGGAGATCCAACGCAGCCTGGTTGCCAGAGCCCAGCAGTTGGAGATCCCCATACTGGACGAGGTGTACATCACCCGCCTGCTCGTGAAGGACAACCAGGTCTTCGGAGCCTACGGCTTCGACCTCAACAACGGCACCCGTTACCTCATCCATGCCGACGCAGTGGTCCTGGCCGCCGGAGGGCACAACCGCATCTGGCGCCGCACCTCCTCACGCCGCGACGAGAACACCGGAGACTCGTTCCGCCTCGCCGTCGACGCAGGGGCAAGGCTCCGCGACGCCGAACTCGTGCAGTTCCACCCGTCTGGGATCATCGAACCCGAAAGCGCCGCAGGCACCCTGATCTCCGAAGCCGCCCGCGGTGAAGGCGGCATCCTGCGCAACGACCTCGGCGAACGGTTCATGGAACGCTACGACCCGGAACGCATGGAACTGTCCACCCGCGACCGGGTTGCACTGGCCGCCTACACCGAAATCAAGGAAGGCCGCGGCACCCCCAATGGCGGAGTCTGGCTCGATGTGTCCCATCTTCCCCGTGAAACCATCATGGATCGCCTGCCACGGGTCTACCAGACCATGCTGGAAGTCCAGATGCTCGATATCACAGCCACCCCGATTGAAATTGCCCCGACAGCCCATTACTCGATGGGCGGGGTCTGGGTTCGCCCGGAAGATCACAGCACGGACGTGGCCGGCCTGTATGCCATCGGGGAAGCATCCAGCGGGCTCCACGGCGCGAACCGGCTCGGCGGCAATTCCCTCATCGAACTGCTCGTCTTCGGCCGGATCGTCGCCCAAGCAGCCGCCGGCTACTCTGCATCCCTCACGTCCCAGCCACGATCAGCCGAAGCGCTGGCCCAGGCGCGGGCGGAGATCGACGAGCTGCTCGCCGCCGATGGCACCGAGAACGTGCGGGCACTTCAGCGGGCCATCCGCAACATGATGACCGAACACGCCGGCGTCGTCCGGGACGAAGACGGCCTCATGACCGGCCTCGCGAAACTCAACGCCATCGAAGAACGCATGCAAAACATCGGCGTCCACCCAGACCTCGCCGGCTACCAGGACCTGGCCCACGCCTTCGACCTCAAAGCCTCGGCACTCGCCGCCCGCGCCACCCTCGAATCCGCCATCGAACGCCGCGAAACCCGCGGCTGCCACAACCGCAGCGACTACCCAGGGATGGATGCGGAACTGCAGGTCAACCTCGTCTGGTCACCCACCACAGGCGTGGCTAAGGAACAGATCCCGGCCATCCCCGCCGAGATCGCCGCCCTGATGAAGGAAGTCTCAACGGTGGGCAAGCTGGTGGAGTAAGCCGGACGGTCCGTCGACCCAAAGTGCGCTCCCGCCAACTTAGGCAATAGTGTGGCCTCATGGGGACAAACGCCTTGAATAAGGGTACGCAGAACAACGGCGAACAGCTCGACAAGCAGTCCCGCATTCTCGAAGCAGCCATGGAGCTGCTCTCGCGCCACGGCATCGCCGGAGTGAGCATGAGGGCAGTGGCCCGCGAAGCCGGAGTGGCGCTGGGCCTGGTGAACTATTACTACGACGACAAAACGAGCCTCATCCGCGCGGCCCTGCGCCGCGTGGATGAGGACGACCTCCTCCTCGTCGCCGCGAACTCCGAGGCAGACCCAGGCGAACATCTGCGCCAGGCCCTCCGCCGCGTCGCCGGCCCTGACCTGCTGACCACGCCTTACCTTTCCCTACGCCTCCACCTCTGGGCCCTGGCCCAGGCTGATGAGGGCTACGCGGAAATCAATGCCGCGGCTTTCGACCGCTACCTCGACGGCGTCGCGACCCTGATCAACAACGCCACACCCGCGCTTTCCTGGGAGGAATGCCGGGACCGCGCCGCTGACATCGTCGTCATCCAGAACGGCATGTGGCTGACCTCCCTGCTGGGCATAGACAAAGGCGCCATCCAGCGCAGCATCGCCCGCACGGAGGAAATCGCCTTCGCCCCGGCGCGCGACGCCAAGTAGCTCAACGCCAGAGTCCCGCCGGGGCAAAGTCACAAACAGGCTAATTGATATATCTCACCTCAAAACGCTTGAACGATCGTTCAAAGTGGTTTAGTGTACTTCTATGACTTAGGACACACCTACTCCGGGCCGGTCACTACACGCCCAGTTTCACTCCTCTGCAAAGTCGCCAACGCTGAACCACTCCGCATAACCCAAGACACCGGACAGCACCGCACCACCGCCAACCAGCCCCGCGCCTTACAAGGCGCAGCTGCGCTGTACCCAAAAACGCCGCACCGGAACCTCAACACCACCCCTGAAACACCCGCCCTACCTTTGAACACCGGGCCCAATTCCTAGGGAGATCCATGCCAAAAACGCTTTTCATCAACGGCTCATGGGAGGCGGCTGCCTCCGGCGCCGTCCGCGAAATCCGCAACCCCGCCGACGGCGAACTCGTCGCCACCGTATCCGAGGGCGGCAAGGAGGACGCCGAACGCGCCATAGAAGCGGCGCGCGCTGCTTTCGACTCCGGCGTCTGGTCCTCAACCCCCGCCCCGGAGCGCGGCGCCTTCCTCCTGAAGGTCGCAGCCGGGCTACGGGAACACCGGGAAAAGTTCGCCCGCGCCGAATCGCTGGACACGGGCAAACGGATCATCGAGAGCCGGATCGACATCGATGACATCGCCGCCTGCTTCGAGTACTTCGGCAGGATCGCCGGCCAGCAGGCGGGCAGGCTGGTGGACGCGGGCAACGCGGACGTCGTCAGCCGGATCGACTACGAACCGGTGGGCGTCTGCGGCCTCATCACCCCGTGGAACTACCCTCTCCTGCAGGCCGCGTGGAAGATCGCCCCGGCTCTGGCAGCAGGATGCACCTTCGTCCTCAAGCCATCCGAACTGACACCCTCCACGAGCATCCTGGCCATGCAGCTCCTGCAGGACCTCGGACTGCCCGACGGCGTCGCGAACCTTGTCACGGGTGCCGGCGCCCAGGCGGGTGCACCGCTTTCGGAACATCCCGCCGTCGACCTCGTCTCCTTCACCGGCGGCCTGGAAACCGGCAAGCGGATCGCCGCGGCGGCGGCCGCGACGGTCAAGAAAGTGGCGCTGGAACTCGGCGGCAAGAACCCCAACGTGATCTTCGCCGACGCTGACTTCGATGCCGCCGTCGACAATGCCCTCAACGGTGCCTTCGTCCACTCCGGCCAGGTCTGCTCGGCGGGTGCCCGGCTGGTGGTGGAGGAATCGATGGCCGAGCGTTTCGTCGATGAGCTGGTCCGCCGCGCCGAAAGCATCCGCCTGGGCGGGCCGTTCGACGATGACGCCGAGACCGGACCGCTGATCTCCGCGGCCCACCGGGACAAGGTCCACACCTACGTCCAGCGGGGGCTCCAAGAAGGCGCCCGGTTGCGGACTGGCGGCGCGCCGGTTGAGGGCGGGACGTACGACGCCGGGTTCTACTACCAGCCCACCGTCCTGGACCGCGTTACCCGGGGGATGTCCGTGGTCACCGACGAGGCGTTCGGTCCAGTAGTGACGGTGGAGACGTTCCGTACCGAAGACGAGGCCGTGGCAACCGCCAACGACACGATCTATGGACTGGCCGGTGCCGTGTGGACGCAGGATGCCGGCAAGGCCCAACGTGTGGCCAAGCGCCTGCGGCACGGCACGGTCTGGATCAACGATTACCACCCCTACCTCCCCCAGGCCGAATGGGGCGGGTTCGGCCAATCCGGAGTCGGCCGCGAACTCGGGCCCACCGGGCTGGCCGAATACCAGGAAGCCAAGCACATCTACCAGAACACCAGCCCGCAGGTAACCGGCTGGTTCGCTGACCACAGCAAGGAGAACTAGATGCACTTCGACACCATTGACAACCTCGGCGAGCGCGCGTTCGACTACGTCGTGATCGGCGGCGGGTCCGCCGGAGCAGCCGTGGCCGCGAGGCTGAGCGAGGATCCGGACGTGACAGTGGCCCTCGTAGAGGCGGGCCCGGACGACCGCAACCTGCCCGAAATCCTGCAGCTGGACCGCTGGATGGAACTGCTGGAGTCCGGCTACGACTGGGACTATCCCATCGAGCCGCAGGAAAACGGCAACTCGTTCATGCGCCACGCCCGCGCCAAGGTGATGGGCGGCTGCTCCAGCCACAATTCCTGCATCGCTTTCTGGGCTCCCCGCGAGGACCTGGACGAATGGGAGTCAAAGTACGGCGCCACCGGCTGGAATGCCGACGCCGCCTGGCCGCTGTACAAGCGGCTGGAAACGAACGAGGACGCCGGCCCTGATTCCCCGCACCACGGCGACTCGGGCCCTGTGCACCTGATGAACGTGCCGCCGGCAGATCCTTCCGGCGTCGCACTGCTGGACGCTTGCGAACAGGCAGGCATCCCCCGGGCGAAGTTCAACACAGGCACCACGGTGGTCAACGGAGCCAACTTCTTCCAGATCAACCGCCGCTCGGATGGCACCCGGTCCTCCAGTTCGGTGTCCTACATCCATCCCATCATCGAGCGCCCCAACTTCACTTTGCTGACCGGCCTGAGGGCCCGCCAACTGGTGTTCGACGCGGACAAGCGTTGCACCGGCGTCGATGTTGTTGATTCGGCGTTCGGCCGCACCCACCGCCTTGGCGCACGCCACGAGGTGATCCTCTCCACCGGTGCCATCGACTCCCCCAAGCTGCTGATGCTTTCCGGCATTGGCCCGGCCGCACACCTCGCGGAGCACGGGATCGAGGCCTTGGTCGACTCTCCGGGCGTGGGCGAAAACCTGCAGGACCACCCAGAGGGCGTGGTGCAGTTTGAGGCAAGGCAGCCCATGGTGCAGTCCTCCACCCAGTGGTGGGAGATCGGCATCTTCACCCCCACCGAGGAGGGCCTGGACCGTCCGGACCTCATGATGCACTACGGCTCGGTTCCGTTCGACATGAACACCCTGCGCTACGGCTACCCCACCACGGAGAACGGCTTTAGCCTCACCCCTAACGTCACCCATGCCCGTTCCCGCGGCACAGTCCGCCTGCGCAGCAGGGACTTCCGCGACAAGCCCATGGTGGACCCGCGCTACTTCACGGACCCCGAAGGCCACGACATGCGCGTCATGGTTGCGGGCATCCGCAAAGCCAGGGAGATCGCCGCGCAGCCCGCCATGGCTGAGTGGACTGGGCGCGAACTCTCGCCCGGCATCGAGGCGCAGACGGACGAGGAATTGCGGGAGTACATCCGCAGGACCCACAACACCGTGTACCACCCGGTGGGCACGGTCCGCATGGGAGCGTACGACGACGATATGTCACCTTTGGATCCCGGGTTGCGGGTCAAGGGGGTCACCGGCCTCCGGGTCGCCGATGCGTCCGTCATGCCCGAACATGTCACCGTCAACCCCAACATCACCGTCATGATGATCGGCGAGCGGTGCGCTGATCTGATCCGGTCCAGCCGTCTTCACGCCAACGGCGCAGCCCTCGAACGGGAAGAGGAGGATTTCTCGCCTTCGTATGCCTAAGCGCCAAGCCCGGCGGGGCTGTTCCTGCCGGGCACAACCACCACAGCAAACTTCGATTCGCCGCGCCCCAGGGCGGCCGATCCCATCTTGCTTTCCTGATTAGGAGTCCACATGGAACCCATCAAGAGTAATGATTCAAGCGGCATGGACGAATTTGGCTACACGCAGACCCTGGACCGCAGCATCGGCAAATTCGCCAGTTTCGCTGCCGGCGTCAGCTACATCTCCATCCTTACCGGTGTTTTCCAGCTGTTCTATTTCGGCTTTTCCATGGCCGGACCGGCTTACGCCTGGTCCTGGCCCATCGTCTTCGTCGGCCAACTCATGGTTGCCCTCTGCTTCGCCGAGCTTGCCGGCCGCTACCCGGTGGCCGGGTCGGTCTACAACTGGGCCAAACGGCTTTCTTCCGGGACCCCGTCCTGGCTGGCAGGTTGGCTGCTGATGTTGTCCTCCATCATGGCCTTGGGGTCTGTAGCACTGGCGCTGCAGATCACCCTGCCCCAACTTTGGTCCGGCTTCCAGTTCGTGGGCGACGGCAGCGGACCCTTTGATTTCGCCATGAACGGTGTGGTTCTGGCGACGATCATGATCACCATCTCCACGCTGATCAACGCGTTCGGCGTAAAGCTCATGACGCGCATCAACAGCATCGGCGTTTTCGTGGAGCTGATTGCCGCGGTACTGCTGATCCTGGCGCTCGGCTGGCATGTGGTCCGCGGTCCGGAGGTCTTCTTCGACACGGCCGGCTTCGGTGAAGGCCATGACCTGGGCTTTTTCGGCGTCTTCCTGATCGGCGCCATGGCCTCCGGCTACGTCATGTACGGATTCGACACCGCCAGTTCCTTGGGCGAGGAGACCAAGGACCCCAAGAAGACGGCACCGAAAGCGATCATCCGAGCGGTCACAGCGTCCTTCCTGCTGGGCGGATTGATCCTGTTGTTTGGCATCCTGGCAGCACCGGACCTCACGGACCCCAAGGTGGGCGCAGCCGACGGCGGGCTCCAGCACATTGTTCTCAGTGTCCTCGGCGGGCCTTTCGGCAAGGCGTTCCTTGTGTGCATCGTCGTCGCCGTGGTGGTCTGCACGCTGGCCGTCCATGCTGCTGCGATCCGCATGATGTTCGCCATGGCCCGGGACAACAACCTCCCGTTCAGCCGCCAGCTCAGCAAGGTGGACCCGGTACGCCGGACCCCCACCGTGGCAGCCATTGTCATCGGCGTACTGGCCGTCATTCCGCTGCTCATCAACGTGATGCAGCCGGCCATCTTCACCATCCTGTCCAGCATCAGCATTGTCCTGATCTACCTGTCTTACCTGCTGGTCACTGTGCCGCTGCTGCGGAAGCGGTTCCTGAAGAAGTGGCCGATAGCGGACGCTCCCGGTTCCGAGTCCGGCTTCTCCCTGGGAAAGTGGGGCCTGCCGGTGAACATCCTCGCCGTGCTGTGGGGCGGTGCCATGACCATCAACCTGATCTGGCCGCGACAGGAGATCTACAACTCCGTCCCGCCCTTCGAGTGGTACCTGCAGTGGGGTGGAGTGATCTTCGTGGCTGCTGTCACCGTGGGTGGGGCCCTTCTCTACCGGCTGAAGATCCGGCACCAGACGGGCATCCTGGCTGAACACGCCGCGAACCTTCCGGCCCATCCATCCTCGGGCGCAGAACCGGTCCCCCAAAACCCGCCACCCGCCGTCGTACCTTAGGAGCCAGGCACCTTAACGCACAGCGCCCCGCACCCAAGTAGGTCGCATTAGCGCGCGTTTTGAGCGATCATAACGCGCACTAATGCTACCCAGTTGGGTACGGGGCACTTGCGTGCCGGGACTAGGCGAAGTCGGACACCGCCGGGTCCGGGCCGATCCGGCCTTCGGTGCCGCGGTCCAGGCCGTTGATGGCCTCGACGTCGGCATCGTCCAGCTTCACGGACAGAGCCGCGAAGTTCTCCTGGATGCGGGATTCGGTGACGGACTTGGGGATGACGACGTTGCCGATGGCCAGGTGCCAGGCGATGACCACCTGGGCGGGCGTGGCCTGGTGCTTGGCCGCGATCTCAGCGACGGTGGGGTTCTCCAGCAGTTCGCCGCCCTGGCCCAGCGGGGACCAGGCCTGGGTGAGGATGCCCTTCGAGGCGTTGAAGGCACGCAGCTCGGACTGGTTGAAGAAGGGGTGCAGTTCAATCTGGTTGATCGCCGGGACAACGCCGGTCTCATCGATGATGCGCTGCAGGCCCTCGGTGGTGAAGTTGGAAACACCAATGGACTTCACCCGGCCGCGCTTCTTCAGCTCGATCAGGGCCTTCCAGGTGTCCACATACTTGTCCTGCTTGGGCTGCTGCCAGTGGATCAGGTATAGATCCAGGGTTTCGATGCCGAGGCGGTCCAAGGACTTCTCGAAGGCCTCCAGCGTAGCCTCGTAGCCCTGGTCGGCGTTCCACAGCTTGGTGGTGATGAAGATCTCCTCGGCGGAGAGGCCGGATGAAGCAATCGCACGGCCAACGCCGGATTCGTTGCCGTAGATCTTGGCGGTATCGATGTGGCGGAAGCCGGCATCGAATGCCTGGCGGACCACCTTTTCGGCTACATCGTCTTCAACCTGCCACACCCCGTAGCCGAGCTGGGGAATGGTGTTGCCGTCGTTGAACGTAAGCGTTGGTGAGGAAGTCATGTCTGCAATCCTGCCAGCATGAAGTTGCTCAAAGCACCAAATATTACGCAGATCAGCTATCCGCTTAACTTTTTGCGTCAGTGGAATAAACGCGCACGCCGGTAGTTGCATGCGCTGCACACTTGAACCGGGCGGTCTTCAGTCCGTTGGCCTTCAGTCAGTACGAAAGGAGGCGCTCGGCGTCGGCGACCTGTTCAAAAACAGACTCGGCCCGGCGCCGTACGGACAGCGCGCCCACTGGGACAGGACCAACAGCCAGCCGCAGCATGGCCGCAGCCTCTGCAGTCGTGGCCAGCGAATTGCCGGCCTTGGACAGTGCACGGTGGACGCCGGCAAGGGAACCTGGCACGTCAAGGCCATCGCTGGGCGCCCGTTTTTGCGCCTCTACGCAGATCACCCGAACGCGTGGGAGCAAGTCCGCAAGCTCGTTGGCGATCTGCACCAGCTCGTTGTACAACTCCTCGTCGTCAACGCCTTCCAGTACCTGGTGATATCGATCCAAGCCACGATGGAAACGGTCATGTGCACGGCGCCACAGCCCCTTACCGAGCTCAAGATCGTCTTTCCGTCCCTGCCGGACGGCCCCAAAGAAACCCACGGCCAGGCTCAGAGGTACTGGCCCGGGCCGTGATCGGGATCGTCGGTCTGGCCGGGAGCCGCAACGCCGGGTCCACCTGGGGCCTTGGCCCGCTGCGGCTGCCCGTTCTCGCCGATCACAATGCCGGGCGCGATCACCGTTCCCGGCGGAAGTTGGCGCAACTGGTGCTGGGCAGTTGCATGGTCACGGGCAGCCTGCTGGGCCGCGATGGCGGCCTGGATGCCGTGGAACAGGCCCTCCAACCAACCAACCAGCTGTGCTTGGGCTATGCGAAGTTCTGCGTCCGAGGGCGCTTTGTCCTCCGGAAACGGCAGGCTGATACGCTCCAGCTCTTCGATAAGTTCGGGAGCCAGACCGTCTTCCAATTCCTTGATGGAACGTTCATGGATTTCTGCCAGGCGGCCACGTGCCGCGTCGTCCAGGGGTGCGCTCTTCACCTCTTCGAGGAGCTGCCGGATCATGGTTCCGATCCGCATCACCTTGGCCGGCTCGTCAACGAGCTCCTGGAGGTTGGTGCCCTTGGGCTTGTCCTTTGCCTCCTCTGACCCCTGGTCAGCGCCGTTCAAGGCCGTGCCTTCCACCGGGGTACCCTCCACGGCTTGGTCGTCCGAAGCCTCATCCTTGGGCTGAATGTCGTTCAGATCGCTCATGCGTTTCATACTCTCACGTGGTTCGCGCCAGCCCGCGGCCAAGACCGGATTTTGGACTTCGTTCGTAGCGAAACTTCCGGTAGCCTCAGCAGCAGCGCCCTTGCGGGTTGGTGTCCTGACGGTCCATGCGGTCCCGCCAGAACTCGCGCTCGGTCATGGCAGGACCTTCGTGGCCGGAGGACGTGAAGTGCTCCAGATACTTCTGGTACGCGTCGGCGCCCATCAGCCCCCGCATGTATCCAGCGAATCCACGAAAGCCGTTCGTGAGGGCTCCCACTAGTGGTGCCCCGAGCTCACGGGTCGCTGGTCCACGGGCAGGGCGTCCCACTCGGCAAGGAGTTCCTTCTCTGCTGCCGTCGGAATCAATCCGGCCGGAGCGAACACCTTGGACGGTACGGCCGGATCCTCGTGGTCCTGCCCGCCACCGGCACGGAACGCCCGGACCGTGGCAATGACGGCGGTGATGATCACGATGATGCTCAGGACGACGAAGATCACCGAAAGCACGCCCTGGATCATGGTGTTGCGGACCACCGCTTCCATGGCCTCAACCGTTTTGGCCGTCCCGAACGAGGTCTTGCCGTCCGCCAAGGCCTTGGTGAAAGCGGCATTGTTGGCAAAGTAGCCCACCGCCGGAACGGGCGAGAAGATCTTGAAGAAGCTTGCCGTGATGGTCACGACGGCGGCAAACGCCAGCGGGACTGCGACGATCCAGAGCCACTTGAACACTCCCCGCTTCGCAGCAATGGCCATGCACACGGCCAAGGCGATGGCAGCGAGCAACTGGTTGGCGATGCCGAACAGCGGGAAGAGAGTATTGATCCCACCCAAGGGGTCCGTGACGCCCATCAGCAGCACGGCACCCCACGCAGCAACCATGATCGCCGTACACAGCCAGGCACCCGGCCGCCACGAGGCTTCCTTGAACCTGGGAACGAAGTTGCCGATCGAGTCCTGCAGCATGAAACGCGCAACCCGGGTGCCGGCGTCCACCGCAGTCAGGATGAACAGTGCCTCGAACATGATGGCGAAGTGGTACCAGAACGCCATCATTCCAGGCCCGCCGATGAACTGCTGCATGATGTGCGCCAGGCCAACAGCGAGCGTGGGCGCACCGCCCGAACGGGAAATGATGCTCTCCTCCCCCACGTCCTTGGCGGTCTGTGCCAGGACGTCCGGAGTGATGTTCACGTTCGCCAGGCCAAGGCTGTTGACCCACTGGGCCGCGGATTCAACCGTGCCGCCGGTCAGCGCGAGGGGTGCGTTCATGGCGAAGTAGATGCCACGGTCGATCGAGATGGCCGCCACCAGCGCCATGATGGCCACGAAGGACTCCATGAGCATGCCGCCGTACCCGATGAAGCGGGTCTGCCGTTCCTTCTCGATCAGCTTCGGAGTGGTGCCGGAGGAGATCAATGCGTGGAACCCGGACAGGGCACCGCACGCGATGGTCACGAACAGGAAGGGGAACAACGCTCCAGAGAAAACCGGGCCGTTCTCGCGGCTGGCGAACTCGCTGAAGGCCGGAACGTTGATTTCCGGCCGCACCACGATGATGGCAAGGGCGAGCATCACGATCACGCCGATCTTCATGAACGTCGAGAGGTAGTCACGCGGTGCGAGCAGCAGCCACACAGGCAGGATCGCAGCGATGAAGCCGTAGATGATGAGGCCCCACGCGATGGTCACCTTGTCCAGGTGGAAGAAGGCTGCACCCCATTCCGTTCCAGCCACGGCACCGCCGCCGATGATCGCGGCCATCAGCAACACAAAGCCGATGATCGAGACCTCCATGACCTTCCCCGGCCTCAGGTACCGCAGGTAGACGCCCATGAAGAGTGCGATCGGAATGGTCATGCCCACCGAGAAGACACCCCACGGGCTTTCGCCCAAGGCGTTGACCACCACCAGAGCAAGGATCGCAACGATGATGATCATGATCAGCAACGTGGCGACCAGGGCGGCGGTGCCGCCAATGACGCCAAGTTCCTCGCGGGCCATCTGGCCGAGGGACCGGCCGCCTCGCCTCATCGAGAAAAACATCACCAGATAGTCCTGCACCGCACCGGCAAGTACGACGCCGATGATGATCCAGATAGTGCCGGGGAGGTAACCCATCTGTGCAGCAATGACCGGACCCACCAGCGGACCGGCGCCGGCAATGGCAGCGAAGTGGTGGCCGAACAGGACGTTCCGATCGGTGCGGACATAATCCTTGCCATCAGCCTTGTACTCGGCCGGGGTAGCCCGCCGGTCATCCGGCTTGAGGAGGTACCGCTCAATGACCTTGGAATAGAAGCGGTAACCGATCAGATAGGTACACACGGCAGCGAAGACAAACCAGATGGCGTTGACCGTCTCGCCGCGGACCAGCGCAAGCATGACCCAAGCCACGCCGCCGAGCAGGGCAATGGCCACCCACAAGGCGATTTTGGCCGGGGTCCACTTCCGTTCGTCCTTTTCCCGTCGGGACTCATCCACGGCCGGCGGCGGCAATGTGGGGTCCAGCTCCCTTTCGAGTTCTTGTTCCGGGATGGCGTTCATGTCTCCTCCTTGAGAACCTTCTTGCTGCCGTGGCTCCGTTAGGGCACAGCCGGGCGTCACGGGCACGCTAGCAATGAAGGTTCCCCCCGCACGGCGGAACCTACCGGGTGATCAGGCGTGGTGCGACGAGCGGCGGTTGTGCTGCGGTGAACGGCAACTACACTCCGCGCACTTTCCGAGAGTTCACTCCCCCGAGCGCTCCTGAACTTGCAGCATCCGCGCTTCGCACAGGTCCAGCCAGCGCACCTCTGCCTCCGCTTGGAAGATCAGGGAATCAAGTACCAGCAACCACGCAGTGTCGGCGGAGCGTTGGTTTGCCGATGCCGCTTTCCTCGCTTGGGTGTGTTCCTGGAGGGCGCGCACGGACACTTCGCGCTGCGACTGGATCACGGCCGAGGCGTCCACGCCCGGCAGGGTCACCGCGAGCGCCAGCTTGATGGCAATCTCGTTGCGAGGCGGAGTGCCGCGGCCCACTGCCCCGTCAAACCAGGCCCCGACTTCGGCGACCCCGGCGTCGGTGATGCTGTAGACGACGTGGCCGCCGCCGTCGTCGCCGTCGTTGCTGACCAGTCCGTCCCGCTCAAGGCGGTCCAGGGTGGTGTAAACTTGGCCGATGTTCAGCGGCCAGGCCGCGCCGGTCCGGTCCTCGAACTCCACGCGCAGCTCATAGCCATACCGGGGCTGGTCCTGGAGCAGGGCCAGGAGGCTGTGCCGGATGGACAATGGAGCTCCTTGCTATAAGGGGGTGCCGGTCAGAGCAGCAACAGGACCTTACCCACATGCTCGCCGGAATCGAAGTACTCGTGGGCTTCCGCCACGCGGTCCAGCGGGAAAGACTTGGCCACCAGCGGCTTGATCCGGCCATCGGAGAGCATGGGCCAAACCACCTCACGCACGGCGGACATAATGACGCCCTTCTCGGCCACGGGCCGCGGACGGAGGGCCGTGCCGATCACGGCGGCCCGTTTGCTGACCAGTTGTCCCAGGTTGATCTCGGCTTTGGTGCCGCCTTGCAGTCCGATGATGATCAGGCGGCCGTAGTCGGCGAGTGCGTCTACGTTCTGCTGCAGGTACTTGGCACCCACGACGTCGAGGATCACGTCCGCGCCTTTGCCACCGTTTTGCGCCTTGAGGCTTTCGACGAAGTCCTCGTCGGAGTAATTAATGGCGATGTCCGCACCAAGGAACGCCTTGGCGGTGCCCACTTTTTCGTCAGTGCCCGCGGTGGTGGCCACGTTGGCGCCGTAGGCTTTGGCCATCTGGATGGCCATGGTTCCAATGCCGCCCGTGGCACCGTGGATGAGCACGGTTTCGCCGGGTTGGAGCTGCGCCGTCATGATGAGGTTCGAGTAGACGGTGGCTGCCACTTCGGGCAAAGCGGCTGCGGTGACCAGGTCAACGCCGTCGGGAAGCCGCAGTACCTGTTCGGCGGGAACGGCCACTTGCTGGGCGTAGCCGCCGCCCGCCAGCAGGGCCACAACCTTGTCCCCCAACGAGAACGCTTTGGTAACTCCAGGGCCGAAGCCGGCGATCCGGCCGGAAACCTCAAGCCCGGGAACCTCGGAGGCGCCAGGGGGCGGCGGGTAGAAACCGCGGCGCTGCTGCACATCGGCGCGGTTCAGCCCCGCGGCTACGACGTCGATCAACACCTCACCCTCGCCCGGCACCGGAGACGGGACTTCCCTGACGTCGAGGACTTCGGGCCCGCCTGGCTGGGAAATGTAGACGGCTTTCATGACGGACTCCCGGATTCTTGCTGGCACTTCCAGACCCGGGGCCGGGACGGGAAGCACGTGATGTTTTGGTACAGCCAACTCCCTATGAAACACTACTAGGCAGGGAAGGTTGTCCGAGCGGCCTAAGGAGCTGGTCTTGAAAACCAGTGTGCGGTAACCCCGTACCAAGGGTTCAAATCCCTTACCTTCCGCCACGTTGGAACCCCCGGTATGCGAGTGCATGCCGGGGGTTCTGCTGTTTGGTGCCTTCACGCCTGCGATTGCGCGGGTTTGGTGAACAGTCAGGCCAGGAGCCTCGCCCCGCCCCTACGCAACTGTGGCTCGTTCTTGCCAAGAAAACGCCAACTGCGCCTTGGCTTGTGCCGCACGCGTACGGGGGCGTCCCTCGAATGGTCTGCCGATAGTTTGTGAATGTGGCGTCATAGATCGCCCTGATGCGGCTCTAACTAAGTGGAACCGCACTCCCGGTTGGAGGAGTGTGTTGACCATCACCCGCATTCCGAAAGGCATCACTGTGGCGCTCCCTGCTACCAGATCATCCCTGAACTCCAGGTTCTCGCCTTTGAAGACAGCACCAGCGCTGGAGCGCAGCGCCCGCTCCGCACCTTCCAAGACGTTGGTTAAGAGTTTGCTGGGCCTCGTTCCCCTGCTCTTGCTGTTGCTTATGTCGATTCCATGGGCCACGGCCGCAGCCGCAAGCACGAGTGTGAGTGGGGTTGCCAAGGCATCGATGTCGTACGCGGTGGCGGTTCCCGCAGCTCAGCACGTAGCGTGCTCGGGCCAAAAGGACGCTGCTTCCTGTGACGCCGATGGGGATGCGATACCTGACGGTGTCGAGGTGGTGGTCTGCGGGTCCGGTACGTGCGCGACTGGTCGGGAAGACACAGACGTTGACGGCATTCCTGACTGGACCGAGATCACGGCGTGCGGTGATGCGAAATGCGCAGACCCAACCACCGACACTGATTCTGACGGCGTCCCCGACTACGCAGAGGACTTGGCATGTGGGTCAGCGACGTGCTCCAACGGACGCGACGATGCGGACGGAAACAGGGTCGCGGATTGGATCGACTTCGTCATCTGCGGCACTGCGGGATGTGCGACAGGTGAGGAGGATTTCGACGGCAACGGTGTTTCCGACGCCGCCGAACTGGCTGCCTGCGTAAAGGAACAGCCGAACATCTTTGGCATCCCGTTGCCAGGTACCGGTCCGGATTCAACAGGTTTCCTGGCTTCGACAGGATTCCAGGCGTGGGTCTTCGGCTTGTTCGGAGTGATCCTGCTCGGAGCCGGTGCCCTGCTGATCTACCGCAGGAAGGCCACCACCCCTGCGATCAGCGACGAGAATTCTTCCATGGGTGGCGACGCATGAGCCCCCGCCACAACACATCCAGTGACTCCGTAAAAGGATCATGGTCAAGGCGGCTGACCTCGAGTGTCGTCGGGGTGGGGCTTTCCTGCGCACTGGCCGCCTCGACGTTGACGCCGAGTTACGCGGCGACCTTAGAGGCTACAGCGTCACTTCGGGCGCAAACCCTTGCTACGGCGCGGGACGCGTCTGGGGCTCTGAAGCGGTCTGTGCCGTACATCGCACCGAAGGTGGAGGACGGACAGGGCCCAGTCCAAGACTCTCCTGATGTTGGCACTGGCGCGGTTTTGCCCGGTCAGAAGTCCGAAGTCAGCGCGGATCCCGTCGGCGCGAAGGTGGTGTTCTCCGGCCACGAGGTCAAAGACCAGTTGAATGTGGCGGTCAAGAAACTCGGCGAGGGGGCGGGCAGGACCGCAGCGGCCGAGACCGCCGGCGTGGTATTGAACAGTGCCGTAGACGTCGCCGCGACCGACACCACGGGCCAGGACATGACGTCGTTCCCAGCCGACCCCACAATCATCGAATCCCAGAACGGTCCTGAAGTGGTTACCGCTGTGAACCCTGGTGTCAGTCTGGAGCTTGCCGTCGATGAGGCGCGTCTCGGCACTACTGTCGGGAAGGTCGATCCTGCGTCCGTAAGGATCATGACTCGTGAGAAGCCTGGTGAACCCTGGGTTGAACTGCCCTCCTACTACGACAAGGCCAGTGGCAAAGTGCGCGGCGAGTCGGACCACCTTTCCCAATTCGTGGTCATCGGTACTCCATTCACGCCACCCGCCGGACCGCGGGTGGTGCTGGATCCGGACGACGACATCGCCGTCACCACCGGACCGGGCGGTGACATGACCGAACTGCCCCAGAACGTGCGCCTCGCAAACGAGGTCGCGGCCGTGATGCGCACCACCTGTAAAGCCGACGTCCTGGTAACGAGGCCCACAGCGACCCCGCGGTTCATCTCCCCACAGACGCGGGCGGCGATGGCCGCAGCGCACAACCCGGACCTGACCGTGACGCTTGCCTTCGACGCACTCTTCGGGCACCCGTGGGGCGTAGCTGCGGATGGTGGCACTAAGGTATACACGCGCGGGGGTCCTGACGACAACGCGGTGACGACCTCGTTAGTCGCACAGATGCCCGGCTACACCGGCCGACCCGCGGAACAAGCCGCCGCGGGGGCAACAACACCACTCCCGTACCTGGATCTGGGATCTTTGCCAGGTGCCGTGACGCACTTGGAGGCCCTGTACATCGACCACAACTTCGACCGACCCGTGATCGACAGTGGCTTCGCTTCGATCACCAACGGTGTTTTCACCGGGCTCGGGAAGTATCTCGAAAGCAAGGGCTTCAACTGCACCAACCCTGCCACCGGCGGTTGGCCGGCGAAACCATCAGCCGCCGAGCTGGCGAAATGGCGGAACCTGGGATTCCATAACTATCAGGCCTACGGCGCCGAGCCGGTCTCCTTCACTACCGGGAACCTGATCGAGAAGTTTCCGCTGTTCACGCTCACCGGACCCGGAAACCAGAACCTGGATCTGTCCCTCGTCTACAACTCCCAGGACGGCCGCTTCACAAGGACGGGCGCCGGGGTCTCGTTCGAGCTCGGTGCCCGGGTCCAGAGGTTCGACGACGGGTCGGTCCTGGCCGTGCGCGGGGACGGGGCCTCCTATGTGTTCACAGGCAACGGCGCCGGCGGCTTCACCGCAGAAGCCGGCACCGTCAACACTCTGAGTGATGCAGGAAACGGGCAACTCTTGCTGGCATCACCGGACGGGGAAACGTGGCTGTTCGACACCTCCGATGTGGAGGGCATCGGGGAACTTGTCAGACAAAGCGACCGGCAAGGAAACAGCACCACCCTGGCTTATGGCCCCGGCACCGCGGAAACCCAATTCCTTCCCCTGTCCTCCATCACCGATACCGCCGGACAAACAGTTCTGGTCGGATCCGACGTGTTGGGCCGGATCACTTCCTTCACTCATCCGGATGGTCGCGTTTGGCGACTGGCTTACGACGCCGTCGGGAACCTGACCGTCATCACTGAACCAGACGGCCGTACCCGGTCCTTCACTTACGACGGCGTTCACCAACTCATCACCGCAACCGACCCGCTCGGGATCCTTTACCTGCGCAACGAGTATGACGCCGCCGGCCGGGTGGTGAAGCAGTGGGACGCCGAAGGAAGCGAACGGGTCTTCACCTACGACGATGCCGCGAAGACCACGACTTATACAGATAACGAAGGCAACACGACCGTCTACACACGGGATGACAGCTATCGGGTAACGCGTATCAGAGATGCTGCCGGAGGAACCCAGGACTTTTCCTACGACGGGAACAACCAGGTCACCGGCTATACGAACCAGAACGGCAAATCCACCACCTACGCTTTCGATGCCGCCGGGCACCTGATCAGCACCACCGCAGCGGACGGGACCGTCACCTCCCGAACATACACACCGGCAGGGGACCTCGCCTCGACCACGGACGCCGGCGGCCCCGGCGGGTCAGCACGCACCACAAGTTTCGACAGCGACACACGTGGGTTGCCGATCACGGTCCACCTGCCCGACGGCACCACCATCAAAAATGCGTTCGACGCCCGCGGGAACCTCACTGCGTCCACCGACCAACTGGGACACACCACCGGCTACGGCTACGACGTACACGGGAACCTGACCACGGTAGCGGACCCGCTCGGCCGGACGAGTACCTTCGACTACGACGTCGCTAACCGGGTAACCGCAGCGACAGACCCGCGCGGGAACACGACTTCCTACGCTTGGGATACCGCTGACCGTTTGGTAACTCAAAAGGACACAGCCGGTGGCGTTACCACCCTGTCCTACGACGGGAACAACCACCTCACCTCGACGACCGACCCCACCGGCGCCGTCACTAAGTATGCATGGGACGTCCTGTTCCGGGTCACCTCCGTGACAAATCCCGACGGCGGCAAGACCACGTACTCGTATAACCGTGAGGACGAGCTCACCCGAATCACTGACCCGCTCGGCGGCGAAACGCTATTCGAACTTGATCCGCTCTACCGGATCACCAAAACCATTGATCCTCTCGGCGGACAATGGTCCCGCACCTGGGATAGAGCAGGAAACCTGGTTACCACCACCGACCCCGAAAACGGCATTATCACCACCGGCTACGACGCGTTGAACCGGGTCACGTCGACTACAAACCCGACCGGAGCGAAAACCGTATATGCCCTCGACGGTGTCGGTCGGACCGCCGTCGTGACTGATCCCGTTGGCGGTACACGGCGGTTCGAATACGACGTGATGGACCGGCTCGTCAAAACCACCGATCAGTCCGGGAACACTTCCACGACGAGTTACGACAAGGCCGGCAACCCGGTCGCCGTCACCGACCGGCGCGGACAGGAATGGAAACGTACTTTTGATGCCGCCGGGCAACTTACGTCTACCGCCGACCCCACTGGCGCGGGCAGCTCGTTCGGGTACGACGCTAACGGGAACAGGATCACAGTCACCGACCCGCTCAGGCGGGTAACGACCACCGTCTACGACGTGATGAACCGGCCTGTATCCGTAAGGAATCCGGCAGGCGAAACGACTACCACCAGCTACGACCATGCAGGGCGCGTCATTTCCAGCACGGATGGGGACGGGGACGCCTGGACCCGGTCCTACGACATCGCTGGCAACCTGGTCAAAACCGTTGACCCAGACGGAGTTGTTTCCTCCTATGGCTGGGACGTTGCAAGGAACCAGACCTCAATGACGGAGGGGAGCGGCACCGTCACCGCCTATTCCTGGGACAAAGCGTCCCAGCTGACCGCCGTTACCCAAAACCACGTGGCCGGCAAGGAAGAAGACGCAGACACAAACGTCACTACCAGCTATGCATACTCCCCCGCCGGGTACCTGGCGGAGGTCACCAACCCGAACGGCAACACCACAAAGTTCAGCCATGACAAGGCCGGGCGGACCACCGCCGAAACCAACCCGGCCGGCAAGAAGTTGGAGTACGAATACGACGGGCGCGGACTCTTGACCAAGCAGAAGGACGCGAACGGGACGACCACAACCAACACCTATACCCCCACGGAGGAATTAGCCGCCGTAGCCTACTCCACCGGCCAGAAGATCTCGTATGGCTACGACGCGGAGCAAGCCATGATCACCATGGAAGATGCCATCGGCGCCTCGGCGTGGACTTACGATGCCCGCGGGGCGCTGAAGTCACAGACGGATGCGCTGGGTAAGAAGCTCTTCTACGACTATGACCCTGCCGGGCAGATGACCACCCTCACCCTGCCCGCCGGGGCCACAACTCCGGCCACCACCGGCAACACCGCAGGACAACCCACAGTCAACAAGCCAATCGGGATTTCCTACAGCTACGACTCCGCCGGACGGGTTATGTCCCTGGCCTCGCCCTGGGGATCCATGGACTACGGCTACACGCCTGCGGGGAACACCGCCGTCGTGACTCGCTCCAACGGCGTCAAGACCACAACGGAATACACACCCGCGAACCGCACCGAAACAATCACACACGCCACCACGAAACCCGCGGCAGCTACTGCAGCTGTAGCCACTGGCGCGGTTCCCGGCTTCGCGCCAAAAACAAAACCCGTCCAACACGACGCGATGGGTTGCACCACCGCGACCTCCTACTTGGCCAACCGGGCCCTGCCGGAGCACGGCGCTACCGGAACAAACTGCGTCAAAACTGCGGACTATCTGGCCCGGCGCACCCTGCCTACAAAGGAAGCGGGCATCGCAGCAGGCGAATCCCTGACCCTGAGCTACACCTACGACAAGAACGGCAACACAGCCTCCCGGACACGGAAAAACGGAGCCACCCCGACATCGAATACTCCAGTCACGGAGACTCGCGACTACACGTATGACCTTCTCAACAGACTCACAGGCTCCACCTCAAACACCGGAGTGAAGAACACCTACAAGTTCGACCGGAACGGGAACCGGACCAGCTGGACCACGAACGACAACCCTTCAACCACCACGGCCGGGGATCCCTTGAACGTGGCGGCGGTGTTCGACAACATCGACGAACCTACGAAAGAAACCCGTACCGGCTCCGGGACAGGACAGCCGGGCGCCGTTACGACGTCGTACGGCTACGACGCCAACGGAAACCGCATCAGAGTCGCTGTCGCGGGCGGACCCACCACCACCTACAGCTATACCCCTGACAACCAAACCCAGTCCGTCACACGGTCCGGGATCGAAAGCACGTACAAGTACGACGGGCTAGGAAGGAACCTCACCAACACTGACACCACCAACTATGGGACCCACGAAACGTCCACGGCGTTCAAGGGGCTTACCCCAATCCAGAACACTGACAGCCATGGAACAGCAAACCTGATCCCGGACAACCTCGGTCACGTGGCCCTGCAAACCGGGACCACTACCGTCGAAGACCGGTGGGCACTCCTCGACCGGCTCGGCTCGACCATCGCCCAAACCACCAACATCCTTGGTGCGGGCACAATCGACCAACTGGCCGAATACTCCGACTACGGCGTTCAAGGGTATGGCACCACAGGCTGGGACGCCGACCCCAATTACACGGGACAACCCACCAACACTACCCACGCCACCTACAGGTACCATGCCCGCACCCTCGACCCGTCCACCGGAACCTGGACCGGGCAGGACAAATGGCGCGGACTCCTCAACGCGCCCCAAACCCTCAACCGCTACGCCTACACCCTCAACAACCCCACCACACTGATCGACAACCTCGGTAATGACCCGGTCAGAGTTATTGGCGGGATCTCCTACGACTACCTGCCGGCGTCCGAAAGCTGGGAACCAATCCCCGGCAGCACACCCGTTGTTCTGCCAGTCCCGCCCCTTCCGCCGTACTCCATCCGGCGACCGGATTACACGCCACCTACAGGCGACTCCTACTTCAATCGCATCCTCCAGCAGGCCGCCGCCTACACACCTGCCCGTGCCAGCACATCCCAGATCAGCGCAACGCACGCTGCCCTGAATTGCGCGTCAGACGTGAAAGTCGGGATGAGCCCGGAGCAGTTGGCCATCAACGAAGCCTGCGGCAACGCACTCGCCGAGGCCAAACTCCAAACCAAACCCGAATGGGTGCAGGACCTCGTCCACGGCAACCAGGCGTTCGCAGAAAAGGCCACGCCAGTCGTTGCCTTGGGCATCGCCGGAGGGCTAGGCAGCGCTGGAGCATCCAAAGCAGAGACAGGTAGCATTGCCAATGTATTCGAGCACGGATACATATATCACCCACGGATTCGTGCGCGTGGCGTCGAAGACCCCCGAGCACACAATTTCCCCTATTCCTTTGACGACGTAATCCTTAGGAGTAACCCGATGACGCAAGCAGACGGCTCCTACCTGTACCGCATTCCCGGAGAGATCAACGGAAAAGCCGGCGTTTACGAGATTGCGCTCAATCCCGACTCTGGCATCATCTTCCACCGAACGTGGCGATCCGAATGAGATATGTCACCCTGGCCGCGGACTACCTTGAGCCCTCCATTCGTGACGAAGTCACTGGCTCGATGGACGCAACCAAATGGAATCTAACACCCAGCCTCCTCCACGAAGTCGCGGTCTGGAATGCGGAGTATCAGAAGATCATCCCTCTCGACATAAGAGATCGTCCTTCCGTTGCGGGACTCATCGACAAACTCGACAGTCAAGGTCTTGAGCTCGCAAGAAGAATCGGAGCTGAACTGGGAAGTTCCACCAAAGTTCGGTACTACAGCGAAGGCTGGCTGAAACTCATAGAGAATTGAATCATTCAGCGCATCTTGCAACCAGATTTATTGCACGAGTTGTGGGATGAATCGAGCAAAAATATGGGAAAACGATGCTATGAGACTGCTGAATAACGTGGTTCGGGGCAGACGAACATCGGTCTTGCGCTCGACAGGAAATTCATTCTCTTTTAGGCGAATCTTCGATCTTTCATGGCTGCCCGCGCGCGGCTACCTCACAACCGTTGTGAATGCTGATCTGCTGCTGTCTGATGAGCCCGAGGAAATTGCCCCGTGCCTGCGTCAACTGGACTATTTCGACAGCTACTGGGCTGGATCAATTGGTCTCGGTCAAGAATGGGGCGGCGGTGAAGTGTCGTTCAACACCGTATTTTCGCCTTGGATCCCTTCAGGAGGGCAGACGTTCCAGGCACAGAACAAGCTGCCCTGGCTCCGGAACCGACGCTGCTTGTCTGATTCGGCCTCCTACAGCCCGGTCTGAGAACTGACAACCAAAAGATCGTTGAAAAGTGTCAGAGCCCCCGCATAGTGTTCCTCGTGTCTCCACCACTACACCTTCAGTCGCGGAGCTTGCCGCGGCCTGACTACAGGAGCTGTACACATGCCTACGCCCGATATCACTGCCGGTTCGCCGTGTTGGATCGACCTGATGACCTCCGATACAGAGAAGGCGAAGTCCTTCTACAACGCACTCTTCGGCTGGACCTATGAGACCGGAGACGAAGAGAAGTATGGCGGCTACATCACCGCTTCCAAGGATGGGAAGCTCATAGCCGGCATCATGCAGAAGCGGGAAGACATGGGCTCCATGCCGGACCTCTGGTCCACCTACTTGCGGACGGACGACATCAAAACCACCACAGAAGCCGCTGCCGCGAACGGCGGCCAGGTCTTCATGGAGCCGATGGATGTTCCCGAGCAGGGCAGCATGGCCATGTATGGAGACTCCTCCGGAGCCTCGATCGGAGCATGGCAGTTCGGGGAGATGAAGGGCTACGAACTCGCCGCCGAACCTGGAACGCCCGCATGGCATGAACTCCTGTCAAAGGACTATGAATCCGCAGTGTCGTTCTACCAAAACGTGTTCGGCTGGGAAACGGAGGTCATGAGCGACACTCCGGAGTTCCGCTACACCACGCTGGGCTCCGGAGACAACGCCAAGGCCGGGATCATGGACGCGGCAGATTTCCTTCCCGAGCAGGTGCCGTCCATGTGGAGCGTGTACTTCGCCGTAGAGGACACGGACGCCACGGTTGAGGAGGCGCTGGGACTTGGCGCCACCGTGGTCCAGGAGGCCGAGGACACTCCGTTCGGACGCCTGGCTACGTTGTCGGATCCAACAGGCGCCACGTTCAAGGTCATCCAGGATTTGGGCCAGACCGCTTAGACTCTTGATTTTCGGGTCGTGCCGGCCATCTCCTACCCAAGGATGGCCGGCAGGACCTGCCCACTCCCGGGCTTGGGGGATCGTTCGGCGTGGGCATGGCTTCTGGTCCCCCAATCGTTTGACCGCACCCTTCGAAAAACCAGGCTGTGGTCCTTCTGGGAATGAGGACCGGAAATTGCTTCACCTTTCACAAACTGCCAAGGCTGCCGCCGTGCTCGGCATTGCATCCCTGGCACTCGCTGGATGTTCACTCATCAGCAGCGGCGACGCCAAGCGGGACGAATCCGGCCGCCCCACCGAGACGTCCGGCGGCGAATCCGGTGCTGCCGTCACTGGCACGCTGAAAGGCGCTGCCAAGTAGTTCCTGCCGGTGACCGGGGCCACCCTCCGGCCACCGGCAAGCCACTCCCTATTCATCCGTTCGTGTTCAGCTTTGTCCGAGGCAGCTTTACCCGGGAGTAACTTCCGGCAAACGCCCCTGCACAAGACAGTGGGCGTCGTCCATAGAGCCCTACAGGGCTCCCTGATGAAAGTTAGAGCGGATGCACCATAAGAATTGGAAACTCTTGGCGGGCACGGTCCTGTCGGCGGGGCTCTTAGCGGCCCCGCTGACGGCCGTTCCGGCCTTCGCAGCTGATGATCCCACTCCGGGCACATCACCTGTGGTCATCAATGAGGCCTACTTGAGTGGAGGCAGCAGCGGCGCAGCATTCAAGAACAAGTTCGTTGAGCTGTACAACTCCTCCGACTCACCTGTCAGCCTCGCCGGCTGGTCCTTGCAGTACCGTTCGGCAACGGGAACCGCTGCACCCACCGGCATCACTGCACTGACGGGAAGCATCCCTGCCAAGGGCTACTTCCTGATCCAGGGAGCCACCAACAGCGGCACGTCCACTGCCCCGGCCCTACCGCCGGCTGATGTCCAGGCCACGGGAACGCTGAACCCGGGCGGCACCGCGGGGACACTGATCCTTGCCAAGCAGAGCACTGCGGTGTCGCCGCTGGCTTCGGGCTCCGTGACGGGCAACGCGGCCATCGCGGACCTTCTTGGCTACGGCACGTCCAACACGTTCGAAACCGCAGCCGCAACGGCGCCCACGGGAAACACGGACACCCGGAGCCTGAACCGCACCAACGGCGTTGACACGGACTCCAACGCCGCCGACTTCAGCCTCAGCGCGTCCATCACGCCCACGGCGTCCGGCGGCGGCACCCCGCCCACGGAGCCGGGTAGCGGCACCAAGACCATCGCCGAGATCCAAGGCACCGGCGCGGCCAGCCCGCTGGTCGGCAGCACCGTGACCACGCGCGGCAAGGTGACCGCGGTCTACGCCACCGGCGGCTTCAATGGCTACTACGTCCAGACCCCCGGAACCGGCGGCGACAACGGCGGGGCGGCCAGGACGGCGTCGGACGCTGTGTTCGTCTACTCCCCCACAACGGCTGGTTCGGTACAGCCCGGCGACTACCTGGAACTGACCGGCGTCGTGAGCGAATTCGCGAACCAAACCCAGATCACGGTGGAGGCCCCCGGGCTGAAGAAGCTCACCGAAGCGGCACCGGAAGTGAAGGCATCGCCGTTCGCGCTCCCCGCCAATGAGGCAGCCAGGGAGACGTTCGAGGGCATGCTCGTCGCTCCGCAAGGCACGTTCACCGTGACGGACAACTACTCCCTGAACCAGTACGGCGAAATTGGCCTCGCTGCCGGGACCTCGCCTTTGGTACAGCCGACGGCGGTAGCCGCCTACGGTTCGCCGGAGTACGCGGCGGTGGTGGCTGACAACGCGATGCGCGGCATCAAGCTCGACGACGGCGCGTCCACCAACTTCCTCAAGGACGCCACCACCAAGGCCCAGCAGCTCCCGTATCTGACCACCACCGATCCTGTCCGGGTGGGTTCTCCTGCCACGTTCAAGACCGACGTGATCCTGGGCTACGGCAACAACTCCTGGAAATTCCAGCCACTCACGGCCCTGACCCCGGAGAATGCCGACTCGGTCCAGCCGGCGACGTTCACTGCTTCACGGCCCGAGGGCCCGGCAGATGTTGGCGGCACTCTTAAGCTGGCGTCCTTCAACGTGCTGAACTACTTCCCCACCACCGGTGACCAGCTCAGTGGCTGCGTGTTCTACACGGACCGCGCCGGCAACCCGATCACGGTGAAGGAAGGCTGCAACGCCCGCGGTGCGGCCAACGCAGAGAACCTCCAACGCCAGCAGGACAAGATCGTTGCCGCCATCACCAAGTCCGGCGCAGACGTCGTTTCCCTGGAGGAAATCGAGAACTCGGCGCAGTTCGGCAAGAACCGCGACGACGCCCTGTCCAAGCTGGTTGATGCCCTCAACGCCAAGACGCCCGGGGTGTGGGACTACGTCCGCACTCCTGCGAACGCTCCCCCGCTGGGCGACGAGGACATGATCCGCACGGCATTCATCTACAAGAAGGCCACCGCCGAACCTGTGGGCGAATCCATCATCCACAACGACACCGTGGCTTTCGCCAGTGCGCGCAAGCCCCTGGCGCAGGTCTTCAAGCCGGTAGGTGCGGCCGATGACAAGAAGTTCATCGCGATCGTGAACCACTTCAAGTCGAAGGGCTCCGCGGCCACCCCGGACGACACCGACAAGGGCCAAGGCGCCTCGAACATCGCCCGCACCAAGCAGGCAGAATCGCTGCTGGCCTTCTCGAAGGACCTGCAGGCCAGCAAGGGCACGGACAAGGTCTTCCTGATCGGCGATTTCAACGCCTACGCCAAGGAGGACCCCATCAACGTCCTCACGGGCGCGGGCTACACCGACCTCGAAGCCGGAACCAACAAGCACTCCTATCTCTTCGGCGGAATGGTCGGCTCCCTGGACCACATCCTCGCTTCCCCAGCGGCGCACAAGACCGTGACGGGAACCGACATCTGGAACATCAACTCCGTGGAGTCCGTCGCGTTGGAGTACAGCCGGTATAACAACAATGTGACCAACTACTATGCCGCGGACGAGTTCCGTGCCAGCGACCACGATCCCGTGGTGGTGGGCCTGGACCTGGCACCGGACGCACCGGCAAGCGTTGACCTGCAGTTCCTGGGCATCAACGATTTCCACGGCCGCATCGACTCCAACACGGTGCTCTTCGCAGGGACCGTGGAGAAGCTGCGGGCAGCAGCCGCTCCGGGCGCAACGGCCTTCATCTCGGCCGGCGACAACATCGGAGCGTCGCTCTTCGCTTCTTCTGTGGCGAAGGACCAGCCGACCATCGATGTGCTCAACGCCCTTGAACTGCAGGCTTCCGCAGTTGGCAACCACGAGTTCGACGGCGGGTGGCAGGACTTGCGCGACCGCGTCATTGCCGGTGGCAACAACGCGAAGTTAGCCTACCTTGGCGCCAACGTCTACCAAAAGGGCACCACCACCCCGGTATTGCCGGAGTACAAGGTCCTGGAGATGAACGGCTTGCGGGTTGCCGTGATCGGCACCGTGACGCAGGAAGTTCCGTCGTTGGTGACCCCTGCGGGGATAGCGGACCTGGAATTCGGTGATCCGGTGGAGGCCATCAACCGGGTTGCTGCCAAGATCAAGTCGGAGAACGCTGCGGACCTGATCATCGCGGAAAACCACGACGGCGCCGCCTCCGGAACACCCGAAGGCGCCACCTTGGAGCAGGAAGTCGCAGCCGGCGGCCCGTTCGCCAAGCTCGTGAAGGAGACCTCCCCGGACGTGGCTGCGATCTTCACCGGGCATACCCACAAGGAATATGCCTGGGATGCACCCATCCTGGACTCGAACGGACAGCCCACAGGCAAGACCCGTCCGATCGTGCAGACCGGAAACTACGGCGAGAACGTGGGCAGCGTGACCTTGACCGTGGACACCGCTTCCAAGTCGGTCACGGCGTACAAGGCAACGATCGTGGACCGCACCACGGACACGGCAGAAAGCCTCGTCGCCGCCTACCCGCGCGTCGCCGCCGTCAAGACGATCGTGGACAAAGCCCTGGCCAACGCCGCAGAGATCGGCAACCAGCCGGTGGGCGCGGTGACCGCTGATATCACCACGGCTTTCACCCCGGACCCGGCCGGCGGTGCCCCGAAGCGCGACGACCGCGCGTCCGAATCCACGCTGGGCAACCTCGTGGCGGACTCGCTGGTGGATACGCTTAAGGCTCCTGAACTGGGCGCGGCGGAGATCGGCGTCGTCAATCCCGGTGGGCTGCGCAACGAGCTGTACTACGCCCCGGACGGAACCATTACCTACGCCGAAGCGAACGCAGTACTGCCGTTCGTGAACAACCTCTGGACGACGACGCTCACCGGCGCCCAGTTCAAGACGCTCCTGGAACAGCAGTGGCAGACCAACCCTGATGGCACGGTGCCCAGCCGCCCCTACCAGCAGCTGGGCCTGTCCAAGAACGTCAACTACACCTATGACGCCGCACGCCCCGCGGGTGACCGCATCACCGGCATCTGGGTGGGTGGCGCCGTGATGGACCCGGCCAAGCAGTACCGGATCGGGACGTTCAGCTTCCTTGCCACCGGCGGTGACAACTTCCGGGTGTTCAAGGAAGGCAGCGACACCAAGGACACGGGCCTGGTGGACCGCGACGCCTGGATCAAGTACCTGCAGGCGCACAATCCGGTTTCCCCTGACTTCGCCCGGCGCTCAGTGGCAGTGGCGAACAGCACCGCCGCGGAGGTCAAGGCAGGCGACGCCATCACGCTGGCGGTGTCCAAACTGGACCTGACCTCCATCGGCAGCCCGGCCAACAAGACGCTCAAGGCAGTGTTCATTGATGCCAAGGGGGCCACAGTGGCACTGGGCGACGTCCCCGTTGCCTCCGGTGCAGCAAGCGTCAGCTTCAAGGTTCCCGCGGCAGCAGCCGCAGGTACCGGCACCCTGGTGCTGACCGCCGTCGAAAGTGGCACCACAGTCAAGGCATTGGTCAAGGTGGCAGCGAGCGGTCCGAACCCGCCGCAGTGCACCGCCCCCACCAAACCGTCCAAGTGGTACGACATCGTGGGCTGGCTCCGTTACGCGTTCGCGTGGCTGGAGTACCAGAAGTGCCTGAGGGGCTAAGCACCCTTCAAAGCAGCAAAGGAGCCCCTCACACCCGTGAGGGGCTCCTTTGCTTTGTGGGCTAGTTGCGGACGGGTTCCGGTATCCGCTCAGCGTCCTTCTGCAGCTCGGCACGGAAGTGTTCGTACCGGGCAAGGTGGGTGGGCCGCTTGCGGAGGATGGCCCACGCAACGCCCAAGGCCAGGAACCAGACCGGAGTCACGAGCAACGCCATGAGTGTGTCAGGTTGGGTGGTCAAAGCCCAGAGGATGAACGCGAAGAACGCGAACACCACCCACACCATCGCCACGCCACCGGGCATCTTGAATTTCGAGGAGTCGTGCAGCTGCGGCCGGCGCTTCCGGAACGCCAGGTAGCTGGCCAGGATGATCGACCAGACGAACACGAAGCAGACGGCGGACACGGTGGTCACCATGTCGAACGCCTTGCCGACGTCCTGGCCGGCGTACATGAGCACGACGCCGGACAGCAACAGGACGCAGGAAAGGAACAGGGCGTTGCGGGGTACTTTGCGTCCGGACAGCGCGCTGAAGACGGCGGGCGCGTCGCCTTCCTGTGCCAGGCCATAGACCATGCGGGAAGTGGAGTAGATGCCGGAGTTGGCCGAAGACATCGCCGAGCTCAGCACCACCAGGTTGACGATGGTGGCTGCGGCACCGAGCCCCGCCAGGGAGAACATGGCAATGAAGGGGCTGTGGCCGGCGGCAAACTGGGTCCACGGCGTGACGGACATCAGGATGATGAGGGCACCAACGTAGAAGAGCAGCACGCGGATGGGGATGGAGTTGATGGCCTTGGGCAGGTTCTTCTCGGGGTCCTTGGCTTCAGCGGCCGTGGTGCCTACCAGTTCGATGCCAACGAACGCGAAGACGGCGATCTGGAAGCCGGCAACGAAGCCCATGAATTCGTTGGGGAAGAAGCCGCCGTGGAACCAGAGGTTGGTGAAGCTGGCGGGACCGGCGTCGGATTGGAAGCCGCTGAAGATCATGAAAAGACCCACGATGATGAGCGCCGCGATGGCCACGATCTTGATGAGGGCGAACCAGAATTCCGTCTCCCCAAAGGCCTTCACGGTGGCCAGGTTGAGGAGCAGGAGGATGCCGATGGTGATGAGCCCCGGAATCCAGAGGGGCAGGCCGGGCCAGAGTTCCTTGGAGTAGCCCGCAATGGCGATCACGTCCGCGATGCCGGTGATGACCCAGCAGAACCAGTAGGTCCAGCCGGTGAAGAAGCCTGCCCAGGGACCCAGGAGGTCGGCGGCGAAGTCACTGAAGGACTTGTAGTTCAGGTTGCTCAGCAGCAGTTCGCCCATGGCCCGCATGACGAAGAACAGCATGAAGCCGATGATCATATAGACGAAAATGACCGACGGTCCGGCCGCGGAAATAGTCTTGCCGGAGCCCATGAAGAGGCCCGTTCCAATGGCACCGCCAATCGCGATGAGCTGGATGTGGCGGTTGCTGAGCTGGCGTTCGAGGTGGGGTTCTTGGCTGGAATCTGTTGGCGGGCGCTGAATCGTCATGAGGAACTCCATTGTTCAGGCGGTACCTTGTGGGTACCACGATGATTCGGGTTCCTCCCCGCTCTGTCATTGACCTGAGAGTTTCCGCGCTCTGCGCGCACGCAGCACCGCTTGCACCTTCGGTGAGTCCGGGAATCCCGGACTGCTTTCCAGAGTTGCCTCGCCGCGGCGGTACAGGGTGCCTGAGAGATTCCTGGGGAGGGTTTGCTCCTACGGCGCCTGACGGGATGTACCGGCAGGACTCTCCCGCCACGGATCACTAGCGCGCACCACCTGGCCGGTGATGCAGCTCACACAGTAGCGAAGGCGTGGTGGTTCACGCAAGCGCCCCGGGTCAAACCCTGGTTCGAGCCCTGCCAAAGCCCGCGTCCGCGGCGCGCATCAGAGCTCCAGGATGCTGCGGGCGATCTCGTCGGCATCGCGCAGGGTCCGTTGCCCGCTCCTGTATGCCCTGCCCTTGGTGGGCCGTGCCTCGGCCGCGATCGCGGTTCCCCACTGCGTGGCGGACAACTGAAGGCTCAGCACGTACAGCCCCCGGGTCACTGAACCGTTCGCCGCCACCGGACGGTAAGGATGCGGTTCAACGTCCAGGCCTGTGGTCTGCACCGGAGTTCCCTCGACGCTCATCATGATCTTGGTACGGACCAAACCGTCGTCCAGCAGTTGCTCCAGGAGCGGCGAGATGTTCATGCCCACACGGTTCGCGGGCGACATCGCCTCGATCAGCGTCCGTGCCTGCGCCGGCACGTCGCGGACCCACGGCGAGAATGCGCGGAACACCTTGGCGTTCCGATCCACGCTGAACTTGGGGTCGGGTCCCACGAAACTCACGACGCCGGCACGCGCCAATGCTGCCAACTGTTCCGACCGCAGCGCCGGAGGACCGCTGGCCAACCCCTCCACGAACGATTCGAACCAGCCCCGCAACTCGGCCACCCACGATTCGTCCGTGATGCCGCCGTCGGCCACTACTGTCTTGAGGATCGCCCGGCCGGTGTGCAGGGCACCGATGGCCATCTTCACGGGGTCGGATTCGCCGAGGGCGGAGCGCCGTGCGTCGTCGTCGAGGTAGGCCGTAATGGCTTTGTCCAGCTCCTTGCGTGAGGCAAAGGTCCGGCCGGCCAAGGGTGCTGCAAGCCCCTTCAGGTTCAGCCGGCGGGAGGCCACCACGTGCTTTTCCACGAGCGCACCCACGGCGCTTTCCCAGTTGCCCGTTGCGTGGGCGTGGGGCTGCAAGGCATCCTCCAGGTCCGCGAGGAACTGCGCCGGGTCCCGGATCGCCGCTGGTTGCGATCCCGCCAGCGTGGCGTAGTAGGCCCAGAGGGCGTCGCGGTGCAGGAGCGGCCAGAGGTCGTGATCGAAGCCCGGCTGGATGCCAGCGGTCTTGAAGCGGTCCATGGCGGCCTCGGTGAGGTACCGCAGCGTGATGCTCGTGGCGTAGTAGCCGGACAGCCCGGCCTTGGCGCGGTACGGGGTGCCCCTTCGTGAGGCAGCAATGATCTTCGGCTCGCGGCCGGACGGCCGGTATTCGAGCGTACCGGTCCCCGGAGCCACGGAGTCGACGAATTTGCCCCCGCGGCCTTCCGTCAGCTGCCCCATGACGTCGAAGAAATTCAGTCCCATGCCGCGGACCAGCACCGGCTCGTTGTCCGGTACGCGTGTCCAGTCCACATCGGCCGGAGGAGCAGGCGGGAAGTAGAGCAGGCCCTGTTCCCGCGCGGCGGTTTCGAAGGAGCGCTGCTCGGGATTCAGCCGGGATTCGATGTGCCCCAGCGCGAGGACCACCGAACCGACCGTGAGGCTGCCGCCGTCGGCCAGTTCGACGTCGAACATGTCACCGGCCGGCCGCGCCGCAATGGCGGTGGTTTCATGGAAGGTGACCTCGACGCCGTCGGGCAGCCGCTGCAGCAGCTCCGCGAGGGTCTGGCGCAAATAGCGTCCGTAGATGGCGCGGCTGGGGAAGTTGTCCGACTCGAGGGTGGCCAGTTCCGCCTTCTCGGCCTGGTTCAGCCCCTGGCCATCACGACGCCGGGTGACTCGCCATTCGTCGAAGGACGTCCCCGCCAAGGGCGGTGCGAGTTCGGGATCCTCGGGAATGAGCGTCGGATAGAACGACTGGGTGTTCATCAGGTACAGCCGCGACTGGTCCGGCTGCCACACGTGGCCCGAACCGGCCGGGTAAGGATCAATGACGTGGATGTGGAGCGTTGCGGTCACATTCGCCTCGTCCGTGGTGGCGGCCCAGTTGGCGAGCAGCCGCTCAAGCACACTGGTACCCCGGGGGCCCGCCCCCACCAGGGCAACACGGATGATTTGCGATTTAGCCACGCTCAAGCCTAACGTCCGTGTGACTTGCTTCCCCGTGAAAAGAGTTGCTTGGATGGGGCGATGACCACCACAGAAGCTGATCAGACGCCACTCCCCGACGACCCCCCCGCTACCGGACCCCGCCACGCCGCCGATGTGGCAGCGGAACCGACGGATGAGAATGTCTGGCTGGAAGACATCCACGGCGAAGAGCAGCTGGCCTGGGTCCGCGAGCAAAACGCCCGCACGGAGGACCTCCTGGAAGACGCCGACTACGCCGCCGTGGAGGCCGGAATCCTCGAAGTCCTGGACTCCACCGACCGGATCGCCATGGTGAACAAGCGGGGCGACTTCTACTACAACTTCTGGAAGGACCGGGAGCACCCCAAGGGCCTCTGGCGCCGCACCACGTGGGAAAGCTACCTTTTGTCCGAACCCGTTTGGGACGTGCTGCTGGACGTCGACGCCCTCGCCAAGGCCGAGGGGATCGAGTGGGTCTTCCACGGTGCCGGTTTCCTGCGTCCCGCGCCCGGCGCCGAGTACCGTCTGGCGATGGTTTCGCTCTCCCCCGACGGCGGCGACGCCAACCGGTACCGCGAGTTCGACGTCGAGACCCGCACCTTTGTGGACCCTGCCGCGGGCGGCTTCGACGTGCCAACCGCAAAGGGCAACGTCAGCTGGCTCGATGCCGATACGCTGCTCGTTTCCAGCACGGCGGACGGCCTTCCGGCGACGTCGTCCTCCTACGCCCGCACGGCGGTCCAGCTTCGCCGGGGGCAGTCGTTGGCCTCTGCGAAGCAGGTCTTCGAAATCCCCGAAGACCACATGCTCGCCATGGTGGCCCACGACGCCACTCCGGGCTACGAGCGGACCTTCGCAGTGGACTACATCGACTTCTACAACCGGAGCACGTGGCTGCTCCGCGACGATTCGTGGGTGGCCATCGAGGTACCCACGGACGTGAACATCAGCGCACACCGGGAATGGTTGATGTTCCGGCCCCAGAAGGACTGGTCCTTGGCCGATGTTGTCTATCCCGCAGGCTCGCTCCTGGCAGCCGACCTGGACGCGTGGCTCGCCGGATCGCGCGAGGTCGTTGTGCTGTTTACCCCGGACCAACACACGTCCCTCCAGTCCTGGAGCTGGACCCGGGACTACCTCCTGCTGAACCTGCTGCACGACGTTTCCTCCGAAATCCGTGTGCTGGACCCCACCCGTCTCGATTCTGCGGGGTCCTGGGCCTCCAGCACCCTGGATGCCTGCCCGCCCCTCCACGATGTCAACGCCTACGCCGTGGATGACGAGGATGAATCCGGCGCCGGCAACGACTATTGGCTGGTCGCCACCGGCTTCACCACGCCCACCACGCTCACCCGGGGGACCCTGGAACCCGGGGAAGCCGTGTACTCCCTGGACTCCGGGCGCACCGGGGGCGTCAACAGCCACCACGAAGAGGTGAAACGGTCGCCGTCGTTCTTCAACGAAGCCGGGTACGAGGTCCAGCAGCACTTCGCCACCTCCGCTGATGGCACCCGCGTGCCCTACTTCCAGGTGGCCTCAAAGGACCTGGTCCTGGACGGCCAAAATCCTACGCAGCTCTCCGGTTATGGCGGGTTCGAAGTGTCCCGCACCCCTGCCTACAGCGGTACGGTTGGCCGTGCCTGGTTGGAGCGCCGCACCACCGGGCCGGATTCGCAGGCCCGGGGTGGCGTGTACGTGGTGGCCAACATCCGTGGCGGCGGCGAATACGGGCCCTCCTGGCATCGCGCTGCACTCCAGGAAAACCGTCACCGTGCCTACGAAGACTTCGCTGCCGTCGCCCGGGACCTGATCTCCCGTGGAGTCACCAGCCGGAAGCGCCTCGGCTGCGTGGGCGGTTCCAACGGCGGGCTGCTGGTAGGCAACATGCTCACCCAGTACCCGGAGTTGTTCGGCGCGGTGTCCTGCGGAGTGCCGTTGCTGGACATGCGCCGCTACTCCAAGCTCTCCGCCGGGTACTCCTGGATTGCCGAATACGGCGACCCGGATGTTCCCGGGCAGTGGGAGTTCATCCGAACCTTCTCGCCGTACCACTTGTTGCACGACGGCGTGGAGTACCCGGAGACCTTCATCTGGACCGCCACGTCCGACGACCGCGTGGGCCCCGTCCAGGCCCGCAAGATGGCAGCCCGCATGCAGGCCATGGGCATACGCAACGTGTGGTTCCACGAAGCCTTGGAAGGCGGGCACGCCGGAGCCTCGGACAACCGGCAAGCCGCGGCCCTCCAAGCCCGGAGCAACCATTTCCTGTGGAGGGCGCTGGCCGGAATCAACTGACGCTCCTGGCCTGTTTTGCACTGGGCCGCTGGTTCTGCGTATCCTTGGTGGGCTAGCAATAGCGGATTGGAGACGTGCCAGAGCGGCCGAATGGACTTCACTGCTAATGAAGGGTCGGGGTTAAACTCGACCGGGGGTTCAAATCCCCCCGTCTCCGCGAATTGGTCCCGGTTTTTGAACCGGGACCTTTTGCGTTTAACGCTGGGCTTCGCGGACCTACCGCTTGGAAGCCCCTGCGCTGACCTCGGCTCCCGCGTGGCGGTGCAGTGTCAGGCTGTCGATGGTGCTGACCAGCATCAGGACGGCCATCGCCAGGAACGCCCCCTTGTAGGCGGTCACATGGTCGGCGCCGAAAAGGTGGGTGGCGTCGAACATTCGGAGGAACAGCGCTCCGACGGCGATTCCCGCTCCCGCCGCCAGTTGGACCAAGGTGGCTGAAATGGCGTTGGCGGAGGGCAATTGTTCGGGAACGATGTCCGCGTACTGGACGGAGGCGTAGGCGGAAAATCCGATGGATCGGAAGGCACCGCTCAGGAGCAGGAGTCCAAAGATGACCGGCTCGGGTGTCTGGGCGGTAAGGAACGCGCACAGGGCAAACGTCACCGCCGATGCGAGGGAAGCGAAAACCAGCATCGTCTTGAATCCGAAACGCCGGATAAGCGGCGTGGTGGCGGGTTTAATGCCGATGTTGCCCACGAAAACGGCTGCCACCATGACGCCGGCCTTCAGCGGATCCCAGCCGAAACCGTCCTGGAACATGAGGGGCAGGAGGAATGGCACAGAGCTGATCGTCAGGCGGTAAATGAAGCCGCCCGTTGAGGTAGCGCGGAACGTCCTGGTCCCGAACACGTTCAGGTCGAACAGTGGGACCTTGGCCATCGCCATCCACCAGACGGCACCTGCCAGCGACAAGACGCCCGCAGCAACCACGACGGCGGCAACCGACCCGGGCGCGTGGCCACCCAGCGTTTCCAGCCCCACGACCAAGGCCCCGACGCCGAGCGTGGTCAGCAGCAGCCCGAACCAGTCCAGCCTGCGTTTGCCGTCCCCGGCGGTCTTCGGCACAAGCCGCAACGCCGCAATGAAGGCTGCGAGGCCCAGCGGAACGTTGATGATGAAGATCCAGTGCCAGGACAGGAACGTGGTCAGCGCCCCTCCCACCATGGGGGCCAGGACCGGTGCCAGGAGTCCGGGCCACACGAGGAAGGCCGTAGCCCGGAGGAGTTCGGATTTCGGCGTTCCCCGCAGCACCACCAAGGTGCCTACGGGAACCATCATGGCCCCACCCGCGCCCTGGGCCACACGGCTCAGCGTGAGCATGGTCAGGTCCTGGCTGATGGCGCAGAGCAGCGACGCCACGGTGAAGACAGCGATGGCCAGGCAAAATACCCTGCGTGCCCCCAGCCGTTCGGCCAGCCAACTGCTGAGGGGAATACCCATGGCCACTGTCACGAGGTAAGCCGTCATGGTGATGTTGACATCCGCGGCCGGGACCCTGAAATCGGAAGCGATGCTGGGAACGGCCGTGGTGAGGATGGTGCCGTCGAGGAACTCCATGAAGAACGTTGCGGCCACCAGCAGCGCCAACCTCGGCTGCCATGTACTCTCCGTGGCGGTGGCAGCGTCGGTCTGGTTCGAATCTGTGGTCATTGCTCCGGTCCGAAGTCAGGATGGACGGCCCATGCGGGGCTATCTTGCGTGTTTCATCGATCCTATAGAGACAATGTGGGAGCGATCACAAAATGACACAGCCTTACGTCCCAGGACGTTGCCCGTCACTCGCAGTTCCGCCGCTGTGGGCCGCGACAGCCGTGCCCGGGGAGGCGTTCTACCCAGCCTGCGCCAACGCCAGCGGAAGGACCGGCCCTGCACCGGCCAGCCGCAGGGCCCGGGCGGCCACGGTCATGGTCCAGCGGCTGTCAACGAGGTCATCCACCAGAAGCACTGGTTGCCCAGCGGTTCCGGCGAGCGCTTGGCCCAGTTCCGGTCCCACCACCAGCCGGTCCCAAACTCCTGCAAGCCGGTAGGCACTGTTGCCTCCGCGGGACCCCGTGGGTCCGCCGTGCTGGGGCTGCAGGGACCCCAGGTAGGGCATGCGGCCGATCCCGGCGATTCCCCGGGCCAAGGAGTCCACCAACTGCGGCTTGCTCCTGGAAGGGAGGCTCACCACGGCAGCAGGCCGGCCCACCCCGCTCCAGGCAGTTCCACCGTCTGCGCCCGACCACTCGCGCAGGACCTGCACGCAGGCCTGGAGCATGGCCGGGTCCACCTCACGGTCAGCAGCTCCTGCCGCGAAGAGCTCGCGAAGCGCACCGCCCCAGCCCAAGTCCGTGAGACGGGCCTGCACACGCCCTTCAGCGATGCCCTCGTCCGGCTTGATCTTTCCCTTGACCGGAACGCCCAACCGGTCCATCCCGGACGGCCACTGCAGGCGGGGTTCCACAGCGATGCCCACCCTGCGCAGTGTCTGTCCTGCGGCGTCCACCGCGGCCGCGGCAATATCGTCCGGGAACCAGCGCCCGGCGCAATTGTCGCAGCGTCCGCACGGTGCTGCGGTCTCGTCGTCGAGCACGGAGGTGATGTACTCCATGCGGCACCCTGAGGTGTCCTGGTAAATGATCATGGAGTCCTGCTCGTCCACCCGGGCCTCGGCAATACGCGAGTATCGCTCGGCGTCATAGACCCACGGCTGGCCGGTGGACCGCCATCCTCCGCCCACGCGCTCCACGGCGCCGTCCACGGCAAGGACCTTGAGCAACAACTCAAGTGGTGTCCGGCGCAGGTCCACGCGGGCTTCCAGTGCAACTGTGGACAGTGCAGACCCTGCATCCGCGAGGACGTCCAGTACGGCCGCGGCCTTTTCCGCGGAGGGCATGGAGGCCGTGGCGAAGTACTGCCAGATTTCACGGTCCTCGGAGCCCGGGAGCAGGAGGACATCGGCGTTGGCTGCCCCACGTCCAGCACGGCCCACTTGCTGGTAGTACGCCACCGGCGAGGACGGCGCCCCCAGGTGGATAACGAATCCGAGGTCAGGCTTGTCGAAGCCCATGCCCAACGCGGACGTGGCAACGAGGGCCTTGACCTGGTTGTCCTTCAGGAGCTGCTCGGCGCGCTCCCGTTCGGCGGGATCCGTCCTGCCCGTATAGGACAAGACGTTGTGCCCGGCTTCGGCGAGCAGCCTCGCGGTGTCCTCGGCCGCCGAGACTGTGAGCGTGTAGATGATTCCACTGCCAGGCAGGTCTGCTAGGTGGGTCAGCAACCAGCCAAGCCTGTCCCGGGAGTTCTCAAGATTCAGGACGCCCAGCCGCAGGGATTCCCTGCCCAGTGCACCCCTGATGGTCAGGACACCTTCCCCGAGTTGTTCTTCGATGTCATGGACCACGCGGGAGTTGGCCGTGGCGGTAGTGGCCAGCACGGGCACACTCTGCGGTAGCTGGGCGATCAGGTCCGCGATCCGCCGGTAGTCGGGCCTGAAGTCGTGCCCCCAGTCCGAAATACAGTGGGCCTCATCGATCACCAGCAGGCCGGTGCGCCTGATCAGTTCAGGAAGCTGGTTCTCCCGGAAGGAGGGGTTGGTGAGCCGTTCCGGGGACACCAACAAGACGTCAACGTCGTCGGCCGCGAGCTGTTCCAGCACGGAGTCCCACTCCAGGGCATTGGCCGAGTTGATGGCCACCGCCCGCACACCGGCTCTCGCAGCCGCCGCAACCTGGTCCCGCATGAGGGCAAGCAGTGGCGAGACGATCAGCGTGGGGCCAGCACCGCGCCTGCGCAGCAACAGGGAGGAGACGAAGTAGACCGCCGATTTCCCCCAACCCGTGCGCTGGACCACCAATGCCCGCCTCCCGCCGTCCACCAAGGCCTCGATGGCCTCAAACTGGCCGTCGTGGAACTCCGCCTCCGGGTGCCCCACGAGTTCACGGAGGCAGGCGAGGGCCTGCTCACGGGTAGGTGTTTGCACGGAAACAGAGGGAATGTGGGGGTAGGAGGCCATGTACCCCAGTATTGCAGCCGGCCCTGACAGCCAGGACCCCGACGACGGGCTATGTGGACAACGTCTATCCACATGTACCCTGCGCCGGTTCATGCCCATTTGCACTGCCGCAGTAGGATTGAGCGCGTGACTAGCGAGCAGAACAAGACTTTCGACCTCTCGGCTTCCTTCAAGGCGTACGACGTCCGGGGCATCGTGGGGGAAT